>CAZHGF010000093.1:0-4391 GCA_964531945.1 uncultured Gammaproteobacteria bacterium
CGACCCAGCTTCCCACAAGGTTTGCCGTGCCTCGTGGTACTTGGGAAATCCGCTCGATTTATTTTTGTTTTCCAATACAGGACTGTCACCTTCTATGGTTGTACGTTCCAGAACATTCTTGTAACAAAAATAAATCACATTGCAGCTCCCGCAACCCCCGCCGATGAGGCGGGTTTAGGCCTACTCCGCTTTCGCTCGCCGCTACTTACGGAATCTCACCCGCATAGACTTGCGTCTACGCGAGATTTGTTATGATTTCTTTTCCACCGGGTACTGAGATGTTTCAGTTCCCCAGGTTCCCACCCTTCGCCAAAGGCTACGGAGTGGCAAGCCACCCTTCGTTATTATGCGAAGGGTATCCCTAACGAAGTCCCGATTTTTTGGGACAAAGTGGGATTACTTACCATTCATAGTCTTTGGCGGGGTCATCCCGATTGCTCGGGACGGGGTTTCCCCATTCGGAAACCGCCGGTTGATAACGCCTGTTGAAGGGCTTACCGACGATATCGCTCTTGTACACGCGTCCTTCTTCGGTTCAAACTGCCAAGGCATCCACCATTAGCTTTGTGCTCTCCCATCTCTCTCGATTCATTAAATTACTCGATAAGATGTATTATCTTATACCTTTCATCAAAATCACCGGATTGTCAAAGTGCAGACTTTGTTAAAACTAGCTAAAATTAGTTGTAATTAGTTGAAAATAGCTCATTCCAACGAACTTTTGACTAATTCTAACTAATTTCAACAATTTTTGATCAATTCCAACCATTTTCAACCAGCTTTGTGGACCCGACCGGATTCGAACCGGTGAGCTTCCGCGTGCAAGACGGACGTTCTACCAACTGAACTACGGGCCCGTGCCTCTAAGCCCAGATACTTTAAAGTGCAAAAAAGAACATGGTTTTTCCACCATGGGAAAACAATTCTAATCGTAAAAAATTCTTTCGTCAAGGGTATTTTGTCTGTAGACTTAAGTCGATTGTCTATACACTATTCTTTTACACTGGTTTTGGTTGATGAAGCTGATAGGAGTGCAGGGATGGCTGCGTCCAGTGCTACATCATGATAAAAAGATCATCATGTATTAATTAGTATACAACCACAATGAAAGTATGTCAACCCCGAAAATTCAAAGGATTTAAACGAGACTACCTTGGAAGATCGAGGCGGTATCGACCGCCTCTTGTGGAGTGCAGTTCATCGAGTAGATCGTGAGCCCTCATAGAGTTGACATCATCCTCTGGCACGCTGTTTAGTAACCTATTAATACTTCTTCTGGCTCTTCCTAAGCGCTCTCCAAGTTTTAATTCCAGGTTCTCAACGGGTACGATAAAATCGTCATAGAAGGTAATCCAGAAGGCTTCTGCGTATTCTCCATGCTCACCAATTTCGCCGAAATCTTCAGTGTTTGTCGGATCGATAAATGTATAGTAAAGTCGCGGATTACGTTCATCATGTACAACCCCCCACATAAAATTGCATAATCCTATTCCGTGTATAATTTTGCCCCTTTGTCTATATTCTTGTTCTGTCCATCTCATCATACGTGAAACCGCAGTTTCAAAACGAGCTTTTACTAAAGGAGCTTCTTCAGGATTGAAGACAGCATCATCAAGGTTTTTCCCATACACCTGATCAACAACAGTATAAACGAGGGGTTGACCGTCCGCTACTACCATCACGTGCTCATGTCGAGGAACAGCGACAACGTTTCTGTTAAGAGCAGCATACACCTGCTTACTGTGCGTAATTCGATGCAGGACATTCTCACTATCCGCACGTTCCATCCAACCATTTTCAACAGGATGAACGAGAATTAATTTATGAGGTGCTTCAACCAATCTCATTTGGGCATAGACATCCTCATCAGTGATCCTTCCAAGGAGAGTACTTCTGAAAGGAGCGAAGCGTTTTTCCATTCCATCTTCAGCTGACATAGTTTGGTAGTTTAACAAACGGTATGCTTTTTTTCAACATGGAACTACTATCTGAATTTATTATATACTATGCACTATGAGCGAGATAATGCAATATCGAGGCGATGGTGTTTCGGGGATGAATTCTGGCACAGGAAATGGGACAGCGTTTACCACAAAGGTAGGTCTACCCGGAATGATACGAGATAAAACTGTTGTTGCTCCGCCAGTAAGGGTTCAATCAAGAAGAGTTGCGATAACAAGGTCCCCAGACGTCTCACCCATGGAGAGATTGAGAGATGAACAGCTCCCGTTTCCAAATCTTGAGCCTGTTTTCCAGTTGATGCGCAGAGTTGAGCAGAAAAATCCGTATGTTGTTTCCGATGTTAATGCAGCAGCAGCTGGCATTGCCGCGATTGTATTCGCTCTCCTTCCTGATGCTATCACTGGAGTTACATTGACTCAGAGACCGGTAGCCGTTATCACTTTCGCGGCGGTTGGTTGTTTGAGCCTCAGTATGCGTATGATAGATAAAGACTCTTATAAAACATAAAACCTCTCCACGATCCTATTCATCTTAACATTCTATGCTGATTTACTTTATTTCATCAAATACCCATTTGAACGCGCGTGGATAAATTGTCCATAATCCGCAGCTTCACAGAGATCAGTTCTTCTTCCCCTCCAAAACTTAACTTCATTTTCAATTAATATACACTCTCCTGCGTGTACTCGTGCGATCGCAAGTATTCCCCACGGTGAAGGATCAACAGCATCGCCTTTCATGACTCGGTGATAAAAATCATCGATGGTATCCATCTGAGTTTCAACCTGTTTAGATTCAATCATAAGGGGCGAATACCGATGTCCATCATCAAAGAAGATAAATCGGTGGATACTACCGGAAGAAATTTTTGCGGGTTGAGTTTCACTCATTGAAAGATAGAAAGGTACTTAATGAATCGACTGAATAATTTTTTCGTATTCCATGAAGTTTTGATTGAAATCAAGATACTCTTCTTCTACTCCTCGTCCGAGGGCGTATCTGCGCATCTCTTCATACTCAGGTGAAGACCACTCGTTTTCCCGCTTCAATTTAAATACTCTGCTTTGCAACACCACATATACCCATTCATCGCTCCAGAAGATCTGATACCAACACGGCTTTACTACGAGAGATAAATCGTGAGCAAGTTTTTCAATAGACTTATCCTCAACTTCAACAATAAAAATGTGCCAGTAAGGATTTTCTGAAAGAGGGACTGATTCTACGATTACTTTTCTCGTTTTAAAGGAATTAAGGATTGTTGGGTTATTCAGAGACTCTGACTGAATGATGCCATAAAGCATGAGGATATTGTACCATGTTTCGTTGTCAGATGACAGATGCCGGATGTCAGGAACGCGTCATTTGCCAAACTGATTGTGCGGTTGTATAAGAACTGCGGCACTGCATACTTTACTATTAACCGTATCCATCTGATTGCCTCGCGAGGCTTCTACCACTAATCCGTATGAATGATTTGAATATAAAACATTTCCATTTCTATCTCTCGTAGTCAACAATGCCGGAGCACCGCTTCTCCCTTTACAAATGGGCGGTCCACTTTGGTGAGTTATTTCAATCATGTTATTTTTGCCGCTTCCTGCAATTATGTATTGAGAGTATTGTTGTGTTAATGGATCAGGGATCGCAATTAATTCTCCTTGCGTGGGGAGTTTGCCGGTAAATCCAATCGGCACTACGCGTCTGGCAACATATATTTGCCGGATTACGCGCGCGGCGTTTTCGCTCAACTGATAGGTAACAATGTCATCACCCTGATATGACTCACTTTTTCGGTTTGATAATTCCCGTGAATCTTTCGAGAATAGCTTCAATCCCGGGACATAAATACCTACGCGGGAGGATACGGACTGAATGCCTCGTATAACATGCGCAATAGTACCGACAGAATAGCCACCATGCTCCTCAATAAGTATCCCCTGACCAAGAACTGTTTCCCCATCAGGGTTATAACCATAAAAAATTACTGAACCGCCATTAAAAACGCCTGACCTATTTTCCCGAAGATAAGGACGCAGCCTCGATGGTACCAAAAGTGCTGGGTGTTCCTGAGGCTGAGGAGCACAGGCTGACAACGCGGCGCCTGCTCCGATCGCCAATAGTGTTCGTCGATTAAATAGTCGCTCGTTCATATGGCCTATAATATTATATCATTCTCTCTGCTGAATGCAAATTATTACTCTTCCTATACGTTTCCCGTATCCAAACCTCAGAACCTTGAAGTATTGTCATATCGGTAGAGAGGAAGTTTTATGATGTTTGGTTAAAGTGCGTAAGGAAAAACAAACAATCCTCTCATTCGACAGAAAGTCGGGTTTGCCAGAAAGATGTAACCGTGAGATTTGTGATTATCATGCATAAGTTACGAAACATATGGCACTCTCAAGAGGTTTCGTAACGTATGAAAA
>CAZHGF010000094.1:0-4378 GCA_964531945.1 uncultured Gammaproteobacteria bacterium
GACATGTTTCCCTACCCTTCAGGTGCAGGGCTCCATGTCGGGCATCCGCGTGGATATACTGCGACTGATATTCTTTCCCGCTACTATCGCATGAATGGCTATTCGGTTCTGCATCCCATGGGATGGGATGCGTTTGGTTTGCCCGCGGAAAATGCCGCTATTAAAGCAAAAAAGAACCCGATGGATATCGTACCGGAAAATATTGCTACCTTTAAGCGTCAGATGAAGATGTTAGGGTTTTCTTATGATTGGGAAAAGGAATTTTCTACTACCGATCCTGCTTATTATAAATGGACACAATGGCTGTTTATCCAGTTCTTTAAAATGGGTTTGCTTGTCAAAAAAAATACACCTGTTTATTATTGTCCAACCTGCAAAACGGGTTTGGCCGAAGAGGAAGTGCTGCCAAATGGTTTACATGAACGATGCGGGAATCCCATTACCCGCAAGGAATTACCCCAATGGATTTTCCGTATCACAACCTACGCAGACCAGCTCTTACAAGATCTTAATGGATTAGATTGGCCAACAGGAATTTTGGAGATGCAACGAAACTGGATTGGGAGGAAAGAGGGGATAAATATTACGTATAAAGTCGTTGGGAGTTCAGCGTTCAGCGTTCAGCGTGAAAAAAACCAAAAACCCAAAACACAGAACATAGAACGAGAAAAAATAGTCTGCTTCACGACCCGTCCCGACACTAACTTCGGCGCCACCTTTCTTGTTCTTGCTCCAGAACATGAATTTGTAAAGAAGATAATAGCTGATAAAAATACTCCTGAGGAGTATTGTTCAGCCGTGAAAAAGTATGTTGATACGGCGCTTGCGAAAACAGATCTTGAGCGAATTGCCGAAGGGAAGAAAAAAACTGGAGTGTTTACTGGATATTATGCGGTGAATAACTTAAATAATAAATTAATGCCGATATGGGTATCGGATTTTGTACTTTCGGGATTTGGCACCGGAGCGGTAGTCGGCGTTCCTGGCCACGACATGCGTGATTTTGAGTTCGCGCAGGAGTTCGGTATAGACATAATCCGCGTCGTTGTCGGAAAAGATGGTGACACCTCTCCTATCACGAGAAAAGAACAGGTACAAGAGGAAGAAGGGACTATGGTTAACTCGGGATTTTTAAATGGTTTAGATATTCATGAGGCTACAAAAAAGATAATGGATTACTTGGAAGAAAAAGGCTGGGGGAAGCGGGTGGTAAGTTATCACTTGCGCGATTGGATATTCTCACGCCAGCGGTACTGGGGTGAGCCAACGCCGATGGTCTTCTGTCAGTCATGCGCAGACAAACATATTTCTTGGTCGGATACTGAAGATGCTCGATCTTCGACTTTCGATCCTCGAAAAACAGATCAGAATGTATCGAAAGTAAACAAAGAAGTACGAGAATCAACCTATGGATGGTTTCCGATTGATGAAGAAAGTTTACCATTAGAGTTACCATACCTTAAGTCTTACGAGCCACCGGAAACGGGTGAGTCACCACTTGTTGCGGCTGGCGATTGGCTGAAAGCAGTGTGTCCAAACTGCGGAGGAGGCGCCCGGAGAGAAACAGATACCATGCCTAATTGGGCCGGCTCCTGCTGGTACTTTATCGCGTTTGCCTTTTGGGATCAAGAGAACAAGAGAACAAAAGAACAAGGAGTATCGCTTGAAAATTGGAAATTAGAAATTGGAAATTCTGGAGGCAAATGGCTTCCCGTGGACTGGTATTTTGGTGGAGCGGAACATGCTGTATTACACCTTCTCTATTCCAGATTCTGGATAAAAGCATTATACGATCTGGGGATAGTGGACTTTAAAGAACCATTTTCGCGATTGCGGAATGTTGGCATGATCCTTGCTGCTGACCACCGGAAGATGAGTAAGTCGTGGGGGAATGTGATTAATCCTGATGAAGTAGTAGCTGAATACGGAGCAGATGGGCTGCGGATATATGAGATGTTTATGGCGCCATTCAGGCAGGAAATCGCGTGGTCGACCGAGACATTGCAAGGTTCGTATCGGTTTTTGAGGAGAGTGTGGGATTTGGTGCAGCACGAGGCATCTCAGATTCCAGGTAACAGATCCCAGATGACAGATGACAGATCTCAGATCTCAGATAATACATCAGACATCAGACATCAGACATCTGACATCAGGCATCAGGCATCTAACGACAAGCTAGTACAAAAGCTGAATAAAACGATTAAAAAAGTATCAGAGGACATCGTGGGGGTAAAATTCAACACCGCCGTTGCTGCCATGATGGAGTTTTTGAATGAATGGGAGCATGCGAGTTACGAGTCAGGGGTTATGAGTACTGCGCAAAACACAAAGCCCATTACTCATAACAGAAATGTTTTATCACAAGATAATATAAAAAAATTTCTCAAGATGCTTGCGCCGTTTGCTCCATTTATGACCGAAGAATTATGGCGTGAGGTCTTAGGTGAAAAGGAATCGATTCATCTCTCAGAATGGCCATCTGTCGACCAAAAAAGTCTGGTTGAGGAAGAGGTGAGTATTCCCGTTCAGGTCGATGGGAAACTGCGAGCAATAATAATAGTTCCTGCGAATGGAACTGGGGAGAAAAATGTGGTTGATCAAGCTTTACACGATCAAAAAATTACTGCATTATTAATAGACAAAAAGTACTACACTGTTTATGTGAAGGGAAGAATACTGAATTTCATAGTCAGTCGTTAATTGAGTTTAGCAAAATTAATTTATCGTAAGGCAAAACGTATGAATGAAATCCAGCGAGCTACTCGAAGAGATGTACTCAAAAAAATAGCAGCACTGGCAGGTGGAGCCGCAGTAGCTACTCTTGCTGTTGGTTGTGATTTAGCTACATCTTCTCCATCTGAATCACGTACTCCAGTTGCAGGTGTTCCGGGGACGCTAGGACAGCCAAAGCTGAGCGATCAGAATCGGCAAAAGGGAGCGTCCGTACAAACTCCATTAAAACCAAAAGAACAGGCCGTCAGTAGAGAGGCTCCGAGGGAGAGAATTATGAGAATTATACGGGAGTTACCGGAATCTCCTATTAAAAGAGCATTTATGAGTAGAGCATTAAAGTACTTTCAAGCTGTTCCGCCGACAATTACTCTTGGGGGAGTCGATATGGCTCTCCATGGTGTTACTGTCGAGGAGTATGTTGATAGAGAACGTAGCGTGAGAGGAAGATTTAATATAAGAGACCAGAGCATGCCACAGGGAGAGCTATTACATACTATTGACGATATTACGATACGCTTTCCACTCGTGGGGTTTTCGACAACGCCTGGAGAGGATACATATTTCTTCCCACTCACTATCCCGAGACAAGCGCCGTTTTACCAAGGTTTGTCGCCACGCATTGTATTGACAACGCCCGATGCATCAAGAATACTATCAGGTCAACAGCAAGTAGCCAAGGACGTGGAGGATTTCATGTTCCTAAAAGAGACTGCCGGTTTACTTCTCATGGATATATGGATTGATCAGATTGCACAAAAGATGAGGGAAATGGGAGTGAATCCATATGTAAACGCCAAAAATATACGAAATGAACAAGTAAAAGCAGAACTAATATCAAACACTATTTACCAAATGGTATACTCGGAGAGTCCTATGAATAAACTATTTACTCATGTTGAAGCAGCAATTGACTTAGCCGAATACTTAATTGCACTTAAAGCCTTTGAAGGAACGGATATTTTGAAAAATGTGCCACCAACGGGAAAAGAGTATACCGATGCAATATCATTATTATCTCAAATAGATTTAGGCAATAATGACAGGGATATTCTACTACGCTCTCTCCAGACAGTAAGAGATAAAGAAGCATTTCATAAGTTCATTCATCGGGGTAATCTAAAGCAACCGCTTCCGTAAGGGAAGACGAATATAATACTTCCTACTTCTCTTTTATTGATTGCATTGAGTAACTGTTATCAATCCATTTGGTCCTCCACCAAGACCAGTTTTAGCATAGTTGTTAGCTAGATTATCAGTGCTACCTGGACAAACAGGAGTCGTTTGTTTGGTCGTGATATTGTTATTGATAAACTGTATTGGATTCGTTGTTGTCTTCATTAATCCAAACGCTAATAATATCAAAACGCCAATGGTAAAAAGGGATAATTGTCTATAGAGCGTGTCAAACATTAGAGATTTCATAGCTTCATGATAGTGTGGTTCTGTCAAAATGTTGTAAGAGGGGCTTAACAGAAAGGTAAGAGAAGAGAATATATGAACGATAATATTGTGTTTTCCAGTATATGATTTATAATACTTGTCATGCTGGAAAAAAATGCACAGAGTATTCCGTCAATCCTTCACGGTCGTAATAATCATGACATAATGCGCAGGCATCCTGAATAATCTGTAAACCGACTTTTCC
>CAZHGF010000095.1:0-4373 GCA_964531945.1 uncultured Gammaproteobacteria bacterium
GTAGAGCGCTTGGCGTTCACAGTAAATACCCAATACATACGTTATATGGTTCAATGGCTCAATGGTTCCACACCTATTAAACCATGGTAACCATGTAGCAATGTAACCATTTAACCATATGACCATTGTGGACTATGAACGCATAGCGCTTCGCGCTTGACGTACTGTTTTCCATATAATAGACTCATACTATGCCTTCAGCCACTACACCAACCCATCCTCCTTTTGTGAATCCTACCAACTTTCCCGCGGCACGGTTTGGAGATTTTGGCACCCTTCTTAACGTCATTGTCCCCAACCTTATATTCGTAGCCGGCCTTATTTTTACCATACTCATTATTTATGGCGGATACCAGTATATGCGAAGCGATGGCAACCCCGAGAACCTGAAAAAAGCACGGAATGTCTTTTTGTATGCCGTTATTGGTTTTGGTATAGTATTAGGTAGTTATATTGCTATCAAACTTGTAGCGACGATATTTGATCTTGGCGACTTACCATTTTAATATGAAACTTTTAAGCGCAAACTCAGTCAGTGACGTCTTTGGAAAAGTAACCCCTCCTCCGGGAACACCGCAAATTGCGGCTGCTGACCCACAAACCGGACTCGTCAAGCTTTTGAACGTAGGATTAAACGTTGTTCTTATTGTTGCTGGATTATATACTCTCCTCAATCTGATACTCGCGGGATATATGTATATCACATCCTCCGGAGACACCAAAAAAGTACAGGAAGCAAACCTCCGCATGACATATACGGTTATAGGTCTCTTGATCATTACTTTAACACCACTCATTGCTGCTCTTATCGGTTTTGTCGCTTTTGGGAGGTGGGACGCAATCCTAAACCCTAATTTTAAAACTATTAATGAGTTAACACCATAACCGTGATGTTCACAGCAACGTTACTTGCAGTACGTAGCACTGAAAATATATGTCTGGGACCTTTATGCGATGTTTTGAAACCGGGGCTCGGCAATGCCGGCGCTTTAGCGTTAGCAGGTGGAATTCTTGCAAAACTTATTAACCTAGCTCTCATTGTTGGCGGACTTTTTTTACTATTATATCTATTATGGGGAGCATTTGACTGGTTATCTTCAGAAGGAGACAAGGAAAAGGTTTCAAAAGCGCAGAAAAAAATCACGAACGCCCTTATTGGTATGCTTCTTATGGTCATATCACTCACCATATTTGGGGCAGTAACCGGAGATATCTTAGGAATATTTAGGAAGACAGAAAATGGATGGATATTTACCTTACCTACCTTAAATCCCGCGACTCCAGAACTTCCCGATCTTCCGGGAACATAAAATAGAAATAACTCAACGCATAGCGCCAAACGCTGAGTGCAAAACACTTTTACTCCAGAGATAAGCGATAAATCTTTTCGCTGATCAGTAAGTAAGCATTCTCCCCATGTGTTACTATATCTTTTGCTTTGGTAAGTAAAGCTGATTTTACCTGTCGCTCATATGAACCGTTCTTTGAAAGTACGTAAATCACTCCTTTCTTTTTATCCCAAGCGTAGAGCTTTTCACTCTCTTTATCAGTCATTACTTTGCTTAACATCACATCTTCTTCCGGAAACTCAGTTTGAAACCCATCAATAAGACCAGAGGTAAACTTAAGAATTCTCTCCGGCAACCCCACATAGACAGAAGAATCAATAGCAAATGAATGAGCATCAGTTATAGAGACATCATTGGTCTTAAAATATGCTGATTTTGAAGAGTAACCATTTTCTGCAACAAGATATTTATATATCTGATTCTTATTCGGATCAAGCATGTAAATATTTTTATTGAAGAGGGTAAGGTCTGTTATTGAACCCCACTCACTATCCGATTCAATTACCTTTTTCGCGCTCTTTTCTTCTTCGACCTGGTAAAGTCCTTCTGAGGGAATAAAGTAAAAAAGGTTGGTCTCATACACTCCCACCAGCTCGGCTGCTCGAACCGCAGAAATTGTCCGTTTATCCAGAGACTTTTTGGAAAGAGATAAGACGTACAGCACGCCATTTGCCTTATCAAGAATAATCATTGTATCATCAGAAATTCCCAGTTTATCTCCTTTTGCTTTTTTATTATCAAGGGTCAGATCATAAAACTCTTCAGCATTTTTTTCCTCTTTTCTTACGACCTGCTCTTCTTTCGCTTTGATAAGCTGCTCAAGATCTTCAATTTCCTTCTTATATTGAGTACCAAGTATTGACTTTAATGTTTCTAACTCTGTCTTTGCCTCAATGATCAACGCCTGAGATCTGGATGCATTTAAAAACGCAACTTCTTCAGACTGTGTCAGTTTTTGGGTTATGATCTCTCTTGCTGTCTGAATTTTTTTCATGTGCTGAGCTTGTAATCTCCGGTTATATCCCAATACTACACTCCAGATCAAAACGATGGCAATGGCGCCAACTATTATAACGGTAAAAGTGCTTTTTTTATTTTCACCGCTGTGAATCCGGGAGAGGAAAGTTCGCAACGCTCCTGCGTCAGAAAACCATCCTTTGTTCTGCGTTTTTTCTTGAGGAAGTGAGTAAACATGACCGGGTTGTGGTAATTCATGAATACTTGGTTCCGTAAGTGACAAAGAAGATTGGTATGCGAGAAACAAAGTAATAACATTTTGGTTAAAAGCGTTGTGTATTTTTGGTGTTAATACCTGGTTAATAGTACGAACTCCACTTATCGCGAGCACTTCCTGGAGAACACCGGGGGAAACCTGCGAAGTAAAGTGAGTGGTAGTGAAAGCATAGATATCTCTTACTTTCATATAACCTGAAGCGCTTTCGTCTCCCTCTATGAGTTTTACAAACTGCTTATCCCGCTTGATGAAAATCTGCGCGTTACCCAAAGTTTTCACATAAAGAACTTCTCCCTGTACATATCCTGCAGCAAGAGAAAGAGACGGAGGAAGATTGTATTTTTTAATACCTTTCTCGATTGCCTCTTCCAGATCAGTCAAATGATTGACAGGATTCTGTTCCAGATACTCTCCAAGCTGCTGTATAAGGTTTGAAACTTGTTCATCAAAGGGTACATCCTCAATATGAACGAGCAGATAAATATTTTTGCCGCAATAGTAGTCAGCAATTCCAGAGCCGGAGTCGTTATTGAGATAAATGCTGTATTGCATATACCGATCAACTAAAGGACTAAAGATAATAGTACTAATAAAACCCCTGCAACAATCTGTAAGGTGGAAATAAAGAATATGAGTCCTGTTTCTTTACTTTGCAGTGTCTTATTCATAATCGTCGTCTGTCTTTCAATAATAACAGCAAATAAAAGGTACATCAGCGAAAAGACAATGCTGAACAATTTAAAAAAGAGTTGAATAATATTTTGCGTGGCGAAAAAATCTGTAAAATTCATGGCTTTTTTTTCGGCTGTAACTGGTTAATAATCGCTACTACTTCAGATGGATTTGGAATGCTGATAAACTCAAGATTTACCATATTTCCGGCAGTTTGAAGAAATACATTCCCGTAAGGTAATATCTTCTATATTTTCTAAACGGGCTGAACTGACTTCTTTGTATAATACATTGCTGAAATCGATATCGACTATCCGTTCGTTCGTCACTATCCCAACATTAAAGAACCAGTTAAGAAAGTTAAACCAAATATAACTAAAGATAAATACGCCGCCAGCTAAAATCAAAAATAACAGCTGATTGGTGTTCAGGTAAGGCCGTGCAAAATAGTTAATCACAACCAGAAGGATCATAAGGACAAGAGAGTTAAAAATCCATGGAACTTGTGTTATGGGATGCGCCCGAAGAAGGAGGATAACTTTTTCGTCTTTATGCTGAGTCTCAAAGGATACAGAAGGATTCAGTAAGAAGCTGTTCAGATGACGACTGATGCGACGAGTCAGGTCCATAGGTATCATTATATACAACACAAATCGATAGTGATACGCCAAGCGCTGGCGCTAAGCGCTTAAGCGTTTGCAAAAGGCTTGTATTTTTTAGCACTATTTTATATAATGATAGCTCCCGGTTACCTGAGCGATTTGGAACCACCCTTTTCCATCCCGAACAAGGAAGTGAAACAAATCAGCGCCGATGATACTCACTGCAAATCGCAGCTGGGGAACGTAGGTCGTAGCCGGGTCTTTTTTATGCCGCCACGACAATATTACTGACTCAAATAGTGGGAGATCGGTTGTTCTGTAAACTTAACTCCTTTCGGAAGGATAAAATTTTCATCATTTATACTCGTCGTCTTTTTACATGTTTTTATTACTTCCTCAACGAGTGATTGGTACTGACTCTTCGTTTTATCTTTAAACAATTGGTAAATCAATATATTTATGTTGCCTAAACCGAATGTTGAGAGATTTTCATAGAGAGTAATATACTGTTTCATG
>CAZHGF010000096.1:0-2778 GCA_964531945.1 uncultured Gammaproteobacteria bacterium
GTGTCCTTTTGCGACTGATCTATTCTGTCTCTAAACTCTTGGGGTAGAGTACTATATTTCAGAAGATACTTTTTGCCTTCCGTTCTAGTTTCAATTTCACCAGCCTTTATCTTACCCTGAAGTTGTTTTAAAACAGTCTGGCGAGAGATACCAAGTATTCTAGCAATATCACTTATTGAAATAAAATCATCCACAGAGATATCATAGCATAAAATCGATAAATGTCAAGTTATTTAAGTTGTCATCGTGACAATAGTCTTTGTGAAAACTAATTATTTCGGCTGTGAATCCGCCGCGCTGTAGACCTAAGGTGTTTCTTGCGGATTCGCAAGGTTAAAGGAGTGACTTCGAGGAGTTCATCATCGTTGATAAAATCAAGTGACTGTTCGAGGGAGAGGATGGTGGGCGGCTCAACCGAGATATTGACTCCTTCTCCCGAGGAGCGGTTGTTGGTGAGCTGTTTTGCTTTACAGACGTTGACCTCAATATCCATATCCCGAGCTGCCACTCCGACGACCATACCTTCATATACCTCAACACCGGTTCCGACAAACAGTTTGCCGCGCTCCTGAGCGTTTGACAAACCATACCCGAGGGTTGTGCCGGACTTGACCGCGACCAGGGCTCCACTTCTCAAAGACTCCATTTTCGTCCCTTTTGCTTCATATCCTAAAAAGTAAGTACTCATAAGAACCGTGCCCCGCGTTTTGGTAAGGAGAGCGTTTCTGATACCGAGTAAGTTCTGACTTGAGACTTTGTACACCAGCCGCACGTTTCCATTGTGGTCAGTATGCATATCCTGCATCACTCCCCGCCGCTTGCCCATCTCCTCTTGAATTACACCCTGAAAATCGGCGTGGACATCAAAGGTTACTTCTTCGTATGGCTCACAAACTACCCCATCAACCGTTTTATAAATCACCTGCGGCTTTGAGATCTGCATCTCAAATCCTTCCCGACGCATGGTTTCAATAAGTACCGCAAGATGGAGTTCGCCCCGACCGCTGACAACAAAATTTATTCCTTCGGGATCTTCTTCAATCTTGAGTCCCAGGTTAGTCTCTTTTTCTTTCATCAAGCGTTCACGGATTTGCCGTGAGGTGGTGAATTTCCCTTCTTTCCCGGAAAAGGGACTCGTGTTGGGACCGATGGTCACTTTAATAGTTGGTTCCTCTATTGCTATTTTCGGAAGGCTTTCAGGTGTCGCCGGATCAGTGACGGTCTGACCGATGGTCAGCTCCGGAATGCCGGCAATCGCGATAATATCGCCTGCTGAAACCATCTCTACTTCTTCCCGATCCAATCCTCTGCTGGTATAGAGTTTCATGGCCTTGAAATTTCCTACTACTCTTTCTTCATCGACTAACGCGATCGTATTTCCTTTATGGAGCACCCCGCGGGTGACTTTTCCGATACAGAGTTTGCCAACATAGTTATCGTAATCCAGGGTTGAGATCAGCATTTGAAATGGCTCATCTTCATCAACCGCAGCATTTGGAATTTCCTCAAGTATGGCCTCAAAAAGCGGCGTTAGATCACCCGGAGTCTCAGAAGAATATTGTTCCGGAAGATTATGAAAGGCTTTTCCATCTCTTCCTACCGCATAGAGTGTCTTAAAATGAAGGGCATTTTCATCATGTGCTAGCTCCAGAAAGAGATTTTCCACATCATGAATGACTTCCTGCGGCCGCGCGTCTTTCTTATCGATTTTATTGATGACTAAAATGATTTTAAGTTTTGCTGCCAGCGCCTTTTTTAATACAAAGCGCGTTTGGGGAAGCGGACCTTCGGCGGCGTCGACCAACAGTAACGCACCGCTAGCCATATTGAGCACCCGCTCCACTTCTCCCCCGAAGTCAGCGTGACCGGGAGTATCAATAATGTTGATCTTATGATTGCTGTAGAAGACGGAGGTATTTTTTGCAAGTATGGTGATCCCTTTCTCTCGCTCCAGATCGTTTGAATCCATGATCAGAGTCTCACTCATCTCTTTCTGATTGTCCCGAAACGTATGCGTCTGTTTCAGGAGGGCGTCAACCAGAGTCGTTTTTCCATGATCAACATGGGCGATAATAGCAATATTTCGAATATCCATAGGGAAAAAATGAAACTTATCAGTAACCTACGAAGGGTATCTGAAGTTAGCTCTATTGTACCATACATCCGTCGGAAATACTATAAGATTATTGAGGCTTATGCGCTTTTTGTCTTAACTCTTGCCCTCGGTTTTGAGTATTGCGAAATACCATCGCGGCAAGCGCCCCGCCGATGACCGGGCCGGCAATATATATCCCTAAGTTTTGGAGATGACCGGAAATGTTTTTTGCGTCAAAAAGAATGGGACCGATCGCGACCGCGGGGTTGTAGACTCCGCCGGAAATCGGACCTCCGGCGAATGCGATTGCCATCAGAGTAAAACCGATTGCGATACCGTAGTAGTGATTCCCCTGTGTTTCTTCAGCAGTTGCGACATGCAAAATAACCGAGACGAGAAGAAACGTAAAGAGAATCTCGACTAATAAGGTAATAAATACATCCGGTGTTGAAGGTGCCGGTAAGAATACACTTCCTTTAACGGCAAAGTAGATTGTCGCCGCGATAAACGCGCCGGCGATCTGAAAAAGAATGTACATTACGATGCGAGCAAGCGATGGTAATTTTCCCCGTACTGCAACTCCTATGGTGACTGCTGGGTTATAGTGTGCTCCCGATATGTATCCGCCCATGTAAACTAATCCTGCCAAGACTGCGCCAATTGCGATCGGATTTCCGGTAAGG
>CAZHGF010000096.1:2788-4339 GCA_964531945.1 uncultured Gammaproteobacteria bacterium
CCGATGAACTCGATTACGTATGAGCGCATAGAAAAAGAAATTCTAATTTCTAATATATACTATCCGATCATGAGTTACAAAATAAATTGTCATCCTGAGCGTAAGTGAAGGATCTAGCGAATGAAATGAGTGTAAAACGCTTACGCTCGATTCTTCTCTCGCCTCATCTGCGGATCAGAATGACAATGAATAAACTAAATTTACATTGGAAATTAGGTATTGGGAATTGGATCTATTCCTTTAAAAATTATCACCGGGGTTTGTAATCAATACCTCATGCGGATGGCTTTCGTTAAGTGACGCTTGCGTTATTTGTATAAATCGTGCCTTTTCTGTTAGTTCGGGAAGTGATTTGACGCCTACGTAATACATTCCGGATTTTATGCCTCCGACTGCCTGATCAACGAGTTCTTTTACGGTTCCTTTCACCGGAACGAGAGCTTCAACTCCCTCGGCCACAAGCACCCGATCCTTATAGCTTTTCCCGTGGAATTCATCCTCAGACTTAATGCGGGCGCCTTCCTGCATAGCAGCAACTGAACCCATCCCCCGATATTCTTTAAACTTATAGATATCCACACCAGTGTTGAGAATACTTTTAAACCGGTGCGGCACTTGATCCCGATGAAGCTCAACGACTTTCCCGGGTGCCTCAAGAGCTGAAGCAAAATAACTTCCCATCATCGCGGCTGACGCGCCAGCTGCAAATGCTTTGACCATATCGCCCGAATACTTGATTCCACCATCGGCGATCACCGGGATGCCTTTTGGTTTGGCGGCTCGGACAGTCTCCATAATGGCCGTGAGTTGCGGGACACCCATACCGGAAATGACACGGGTCGTACAGATCGCACCGGGCCCCATCCCTACCCGCAGCGCGTCTGCTCCTGCGTCTACTAGGCCCTTTGCTCCTTCAAAAGTAGCTACGTTTCCTGCGATAACCTCCACATTCTTATACTGAGACTTGATAAATCTGACGGCCTCCATCATCGTTTTTGTAAAGCCGTGCGCTGAGTCAATGACAATCACATCTACTCCTGCTTCAACAAGCGCTTTCACTCGGTCTTCATACCCTTTGCTGGCACCGATAGCCGCGCTCGCAAGAAGATTTTTTGATTTCACCTCCTTGACATGATGGGCCTGTTCAGGTATGGTCAGGTTACGATGAATAATACCTATCCCCCCCAGCCGGGCAAGCGCTATGGCGAGTTTACTATCAGTAACCGTATCCATGGGAGCTGAGACAAAGGGAGCGATAAGAGTGATCTTTTTTGTTAATTTCGTGGTAAGATCTATATCTGAACGGGAGAAATCCGCATAACCGGGAACAAGGAGTACGTCGTCGAAGGTAAGCCCTATAGGAAACTGAGTATTCTGATAGGTGACTTCCATATTCAATGGTACTATAGAGAGTTTTCGATGTCAAGAGTGTGTATGAGTTCCATACATATGGCACTCCTTGGGAAAAAGTAATAACAGGTTATTCATTGGTGTTTTGTTGCCTAATGCCTTGTGGACTCGTTTGGTATTGTACCATACCAAGTACTCCAT
>CAZHGF010000097.1:0-4328 GCA_964531945.1 uncultured Gammaproteobacteria bacterium
CATTTTTTCGCATGAAACATGAATCATGAAGCATGTAACATGAACATTTTATTGCTAAATAAAATTTTCTATCGCACGATAGTGCCATTTGGAACAGTAAAATCTATGGGAATAAGAACTGGTTTATTGGTGTCTTCATGAGTCTCATCTGCAGCCAGTATCATTCCGTGAGATACTTCACCCATCATGCTGCGGGGTTCGAGATTCGCAATGAACGCGAATTTTTTCCCGGTAAAAACATCGGGATTATAAAACTCCGCCATACCCGTCAGGATGGTTACTACACCATATTCTTCACCGAAGTCAACGGTGAGTCTCATGAGCTTTTTCGACTTAGGAATATTAACGGCATCCTTGACTTCACCAATACGCAGGTCAAGTTTCTGAAAGTCCTCGTATGTTATGTTTGGTTTTTTCATATCTATTATACTTCTAGCAGAGTCGAGAAGCATATTATATGTTCTCGACTTCTCCCGCCTTAGGCGGGATTCGCTCGAACAATAAATGCCATCAATTACTGTATTTTCCCCAGCTTCTTCGCCAGTATTTTTGTGTCCTCTAACAAATTTTCAATTTCGTCTATCCCTCGGTCCCAAAACGTTTCATCCACGATATCAATATTCAGATTTTTGAATATATTTTTCGGACTATCGGATAGTCCGGCTGACAAAAATTCCTTCACTTTTATGATATTCTTCTTATCCTGTTTTACCATATTCTGCATTGCTTTGGAGATAAGTAGCCCGCTCGCATAGGAGTAGACATAAAAAAAATAACGGATATGGTGCCAGTATACCCACCAGTTTTCAGACCCAGGCGATTGCTCGACATACTTACCCATATATCCATTCATGGATTCCTGAAACAGTTTTCCGATATTTTCCGTTGAAAGATACCCGTTTTTGCGGTATTTTGAGTGGAGTTTTTCCTCGAATCGATAACAGGCAACCTGTCTGAAAATCGTTGACACATCGCTGTTGAGTCTCATCATCATGATGGAGAGGCGCTCGGTATCGGTAGCATGTTTTACCACCTCATCAAGGACAAAATCTTCCATAAACGTACTGGCAACTTCAGCGGTAGCAAGCGGAGTACCAAAGTGGAGTGCATGTTGTTTGGTTTTCATAAGCTCATTATTTATCGCGTGTCCCATTTCATGCGCAAGGGTTAGGACGTCTTCCAGTTTATTCGTATGATTGAGGAGAACATAGGTGGGTTGGGATATCAGATAATATGCGCAAAACGCGCCGCTGTGTTTGCCTTTTCTCGGGTAAATGTCAAAATGTCCATTGGCAACAAACTGCTGAAATATATTTAAGAAAGAAGAATCAAGTTGTCCAAATACTTTTATCATTATATCAGTCGCTTCTTCAAAAGAATACTGTCGGGTCAGCGTACCATACAGAACGTTTCGTTCATGATACTGAAGCTTTGGTACTCCAAAAAGTTGCGCTTTCAGTCTGTAAAAGTTTTCTGCTACCATATTTCTTTTTGAAACTACAGCAAGAGCCGTATGTACTGTTTTCCGGTCGATATCATCACTTAAATGTCGGCTATAATCAGGGTAGGGCATATTCCGAAGTTCATCGTCTATTTTTTTATTTTCAAGAACAGAGTTGATTTCTTCGGTCGCAACATCACTATATTTGCTAACGATTTCATTGAGAGCTTTTGCTGCCGCATCACGGACTTGTTTTGTCGGACTGTTTATCAGGCTCATAATATCTGAAAATGACTTCTTTTCTTTCTTTCCGTTTTCGCTCAGAACCTCTTTTTCTTCTTTTGAGAGAAAAGAAGAGGTCATCTTGACCCAATTCCCGTAGGCGGGTGTTGACTTGAGAGTCATAATTTTTTCTTCAGACTCTGAGAGAAGATGCTTTACTTGGGCGAACAGCCGTTCAAGATAATGGTGGTAGGGTACAAGGTCTTTGGACTCAAGAAGTTTCTTTTGTATTTTCTCCGGAATTTTAGAGATACTCAGCTGAAAAAACCGCAACTCATTATCGATTGTATGTTTAAAGTCATTTACCTGATTCATTTTCGCTCTCAGCATTGGATTTGATTCTTCCTGCTCGGTTCTCAGGTGAAAGTAGTACCATTCTTTTCCACCTCCTTCATACGTCCGTTGCCATTCTTCATAGTCATCGAGAGCTTGTCTTAATATTTTAGGATCATTGAGATAATCCGTGCGATGCTTCCACTTTTTCACAAAGGCTTTACAATTCTTCTTGATTGTTTCACGATCTTTTTGCATCTGCGGATCGTCATCACTCTTGTAAAGCATGGTGAGGTTCCAGATGGTATACTTCTTATTCATATTAAAAATAAAATATCAAAGATCAAATATACAAATTAAATATCAAATATTTTTTTGCATTTTGATATGTAATCTTATTATTAAGTTATTACTTGGCGTAAATTCTGTATAAATTACTCCCGATCTTTTCCAATTTATATATATCAATAGTTCCGATTTCTTTGGTATTGCTCACATGCGGTCCGCCGCAAAACTCCTTTGAATACGCTGTATGAATATCATTTCCGGCGTAATACACTTTTACCTGATCTGAATACTTTTCTTTAAAAAATGATTTGGCTCCGATTCTTAATGCTTCATCTTTGGGAAGTATTTTGAAAGAAACCGGCAGCCCTTGCTCAATTTTTTCGGTGATAATAGTTACGACATTTTTGATTTGTTCATCGGTAGGTTTTTGAGACGTCGAGAAATCAAATCTGAGCCTTTCAGACGTAATATTCGATCCCTCTTGCCTCACATCATCTCCCAATACATCAAAAAGCGCCTGATGAAGGAGATGAGTTGCGGTATGATACTTCACCGTTTGTTCACCGTGATCCGCTAACCCCCCTTTAAACATACCCGCAGAAGCTGATCGGGAGAGCTCTTTATGTTTATTAAACTCCTGTTCAAACTCTTCGTGATTGATCGTCTGACCTTTTTCCCGCGCAAGTTCCTCGATAATCTCAAGCGGAAACCCATACGATTGATATAAATCAAATGCTTTTTTTCCCGTTATAGTCTCATTTTTTTCTAATTGTTTAATACCGTTACTGATTGAGTTAGCAAATTTAGTTACTTCAGAAGCGATAATGTGATGGTACGCATCCTTCATTTTTGATAAATTATATGTTTCGCTATAGGTGTCAATAATAGAGTTAACAATAATCATGAACTCATCAATAGTACGTATTCCTCCCATGAGCTTATGTAATTTGATAGCTGATCTTCTTAACATTCTTCTTAAGACATATCCGTGTTCTTTATTCGAAGGGGTTACTCCATCTTGAATTAAAAACATAGCAGCTTTCATATGATCCGCAATGATTCTCATATGAGCTTTATTCTCGTTATTATCATATTTCTTTTTGGAAACATCTTGAATACCGCTAATAATTTTTGAAAACAAATCTGATGTAAATACGTCAGGATCATTGTTGACAATCGCAGCTAGCCTTTCCAAACCACCACCGAAGTCAACATTCTTCTGAGGAAGCTCTGAGAGTGATCCGTCCGAGCCTTTTTTATACTCGATAAAAACCGAGTTAGCAAATTCCATAAACCGTCCGCAGTCGCAGTTGGGGTGACACTCATTCCCGTACTGAGGATTATGTGGCGAATCAAACTCATAAAACATCTCAGAGTCTGGTCCGCCGATTTCCCCGAGAGGCATTGTGTCGGGTGCTCCGGAGCGCGACCACCAGTTTTTATCAACACCGTAATAAAAGACGTGATCTTCTCTGACTCCAAGTTTTTTCCAAATCGCGGCGGATTCCTCATCTTTCGGCACTTCTTTATTTCCCTCAAAAACCGTAACATATATTTTTTCCCGGGGGATACCGACTACTTTTGTATAAAATTCCCAGCACCATGCAAGTTGTTTCTCTTTAAAGTAGTCGCCGAGCGACCAGTTACCCATCATCTCAAAAAAGGTAGTATGTCGGTTATCGCCAACTTCCTCTATATCTTGCGTGCGGATCGAGGGTTGAATATTGTACAATCGGTTTCCCAACGGATGTGGTTCTCCCGCGAGATACGGTACAATTGGCTGCATGCCGGAGCTGGTGAACAATGTCGTGGGATCTTCTTGCAAGGTGAGTGGCGCCGGCGGTACCCGTTTATGATTTCTGGGAGCCTCCTGCCAGAATTGTGAGAATAATTCGCGAAGTTTTGTGTGCGTAAGCTGCATATTGTAGAATTATAGCAGAAATATATATTGTCCTATGGCTCAATGGTTAGGATAGTGGTATGGCTCCATGGTTTAAAAACCATAGAACCATTAAACCATGTAACCATAGTAATGAGATATGAT
>CAZHGF010000098.1:0-2145 GCA_964531945.1 uncultured Gammaproteobacteria bacterium
AGTTGGCTAGAGCGTTGCATTCACATTGCAAAAGTCGGGGGTTCGAGTCCCTCAACGGCCACTCTTCTTCTCCTGCTGGCGGGATACGAAGTGGCAGGCCACTCTTCGCCAATGACATTCAGTCGGGGCTACGAAGTGCCAGGCCACTCTTCGCAGGCTAAACTGCTATAATAGAGGCTCTAGAAATTGATCTTCCTATGAATTCCGAAATAGCAAAATACCTGAATGAAAGAGCATTCCGGGTCGCAAAACAAGTAATAGAACCAGTAACTCCAAATGGCAGCCATGCAAAAAAAGTTTTTGATGACCTATCACTGAGACTTGCGCGTCAAGTTGAACATCAATTTTTTCACATTCATCCTGAAGTTGAACTCCACGCGCAAGAGGTATGCAAGCATGTGCAGAATGGCTTTACACCAATTCTTATCGAGGTTCCTCATGGAGATTATGTATCAGGGCCACTCACCGCAGCAGCAGCTGATATGGTCGTAAAAAATAGTCTCCTTGAGAAATTTTATCTGACGGTTGCTTCAACATTGGCTGATGGCAAACAAGGGGCATCAGCGTATTCCTTCTTTCATGCATGGGCACCTTTCTTAAGAGAGCATGAAGTGGAGTGGGTTCCCATTGTTCGTGATCAGGATCGTGATCAGTATACGACAGAGGAAATTACAGGATATGATGCTATTGCGCGAAGAACCATAAAGTCTATATTTAAAACGAATACCGGTCTTATGCTCTTTCCTGAAGGAGGATTGGATGCCGGAAGAAGTTATGAGGCTTGGTTAAAAAAAAGAGCGGAGGAAAGGAAAAGGTATCCGGAAAGAGAATATCCTGAATTACCCTACACTCCCAATAATAACCGTGTCTTGGGAATTCAGAAAATTATTGATCCAAAAGTCATACATCTCTTTATTGGTCTTATGAGGAGTATGGAAAAACATCCATTTGTATTGTGGGGATTAGCAGCAAGCGGCGGGTATCGTATCGCTAGTCCCGTGACTAAATTTCCCCGTATTGGCGCTATAGGTGAAATGTTTAAAGATAATCCTCGATTACGAGTCGATCTTCGCTCCGCACGACCTTTGACTTGCGATGATCTTCTCCACGAGTTCGCGGAAATATTACAAGTTCACGAAAAACCAAGAGATGTAGCAGATGCATTAGAAGAACATCCTGATGCATTTTTCAATCATGTCATCGGTAGAAAAGTAGCTCCTCTGGTACCGTGGTATGAGAGAGGTTTTTATGCCGAGATCGCAGCAGAGGAAATGAGACGTTTACAGGAGGTGGCTTAAACTGATATGGAAATAAAATCTGGACGAACTCTTGATTATACTCAACTGGAATGGAAGCGAGATGTCGGATCATTTATTGGACCGAAAATACATGATCCCATTCAAAGGCTATGGTCATGGGAGCAAGTCAGTCCAAAATTACTCCAGCGTTCATCCATTACCACCACCCCAAAGGGAGTCGACCCCTGGATGAGGAGAGATATTACTTATACTCTTGAGAGGGGTGAGGTAGTAGCCGGATATTCCTTCTCTAGTCGATGTGGTACAAGGGATGAATATACCTTTTCCCTCACTGGTGATGAGAAAAGTCCATTTCTGACATTAAACATTCATACTGTTGGAGGAGTCGGGCCGGTATATGTTTCCTATGCTGAAGATGGATTACCTGATGAAGTCAATATTGAGTTTTCATTTGCTGAGTCCCGCAGCGGAAAAGGGGTTCTCTTCACACCTGATATGACAGATAACAGGTATTTACTCCTCTCGTATGAAAAGCGTATAGAGTATTTAAAAAATCTTATAAAAGTTAATGGATTGGGAGTACTATTGCCGTCATGCTATTTTGCAAAAAAAAGAAGCGCCGCATTCCAGGATCTCAAGACCCAGGTTTATGACACGGTAAGAACCTGGTCTTATCCAATAAGAAGAGCTGCTATGAATGGTTCGGTGACACAGTCCCGTCAGTTTGTTCAAGAACAACTGAAAGGAGTTATTAACGAGGCTGAGATTGGAGAATGCCAAGAGTACTTAGCGTGGCTCATTCTATTACAGGTACCGGAGTATTTTAACAGATTGTCTTCTGATGAGAAGATAAGGGGTAATGTTTTCTCCCGCTCGCTCGCACGAG
>CAZHGF010000098.1:2155-4168 GCA_964531945.1 uncultured Gammaproteobacteria bacterium
ATATCACCGGTTACATCTTGAGTACAAAAAACAGGAGGAAGCAAATGACTTCTTTGCTGATCTTTGGAGAAATAGCGATGATTCTTATACGCTTTCATACCCCGTAACGCGGATAGATGGAACGAGTACAAGTGTTGAGTCAACAATTCCCATTGATGGAGAAGAGATCGCCGCAGGTATGCACGCATTCTATATTACATCTGTTAAAGATAAGTATGGGTTGACTGATGCGTTGGTTATTGATATCCGATCAGATGATAATGAAAATAGAGGATTGGAGAAAGGAGCGCAGATCGTATTGCCGATATTGAATTATCCGGTTGTTACTGGTGCTTTACAGGATCCTAGCATTGATTTAAAAGCTCTCCTTAAACATGTACGACCAGATTTTACGAGATTCAAGTAAGATTATGACGTGCGTAATAATTTTTATTCTTTTCCATACACCCCGAAACGAGATCGAACGGCTCAAGCAAGAGTTCACAGGAACCCATTTCAATCTCGTTTTTTTTGATGTAGCTGATAAGAATATGGGCTACGCTGCTGCAATCAATACTCAATTGAAGAAAAAGAAAGCTGACGTTTATATTATTGCAAATCCTGATATCTCACTAAAGAACATACCGCAAGAATCACTTCTTGCAGGGTCACGTATCTTTGATATCTGGGGCTTTGCCATGAAGCAGGACGGAATAATCTACTACGGAGGAAAAATTGATAAATGGCGGATGAGCGGAGGGCTTATGACCAGTAAGCCGAGATGGCGGTTTCAACCGGTTGATTTTGTATCCGGCTCTTTCATGTGCATAAAAAGAAAGGTTATTGATAAAATCGGCTACTTCAATGAAAGCTACTTTATGTATTATGAAGATGTCGAGTATTGCTATCGAGCGCGAAAAGCATACTTTCGCGTCGGGATAGATTCTCATACAACCTATGAACATTTTGAAACTTCAAAAAAGAATTCGCAAAAACAGCGGTATCTTTCCCGTAACCGGTTAAAGTTTCTGATGGAGTATGGAACGCTTTTACAAAAATGCTACGAAGTCATTCGTATTCCCAAAACCATTGCGGAGTTTATACTTAAAAAATGAATATCTCAGTTGACGGCGGAGCGGTCTGTGATCAAAAGCATCCCTATGGCACTTACCGGTTTACCTATGATATATTAAACGCCTTCGCGCTATATGATAAAGTAAATCGATATACTGTTTACACCTTCGCTCCAGTACCACTCCGGTCATATAACAACGTAGCCTTCAAGCGGCTGCGCCCTCAAAAATTCTGGATGAGCGGGAGGGTGAGTATTGAAGAGCTTCTCCACCCGAAATCTGGATATCTGGCACTCAGCCAAGCAATTCCTCTTTACACATCAGGAAGCGTAATCTCGTTCTGCCAGGGATTATCGTACTATCTTTATCCTGACTTCTACCCCCGCGAAGTTGATCGCCTGAAAAACCAGTTGCATACCATGATCAAAAAATCAGATGCGATTGTCGTATCCTCTGAAAAAGTAAAAAAGGAGCTGATCAAGTTTTTCCCGAAAATAAAAATTCCGGTTATTGTTTTACCGTTTGGAATACCGGTTGATTTTCGTCCTGTTCCACCGGATGAAAAACGAGAGAAGCAGGATTATTTTCTCTACGTAGGGAATAATCTTCCCATAAAAAATATAGATTTTCTCATCAACACATTCAAAAAATTCCGTACTGATAAAAAATATCATACGTTTCGTCTCTATTTGGTTGGTTCAAAAATAGATACTACCGGTATTGACGGAGTTGTAAATATTCCAACAATTGAGAGGGAAACACTGCGTCGTCTCTATACAGACGCAACCGCTTATTTGACTGCGTCACACTATGAAAGCTTTAACTATCCGGTGATTGAAGCGTTAAGCCAACAGTGTCCCGTGGTGGCGCGTTCTTCCGCAAGTATTCCAAAACTCAGGCCCTATGGATATCTTTGCAAAGACGAAGGTGAGTTTATTAAAGCGATAAGGAAGAGTGTTAC
>CAZHGF010000099.1:0-4135 GCA_964531945.1 uncultured Gammaproteobacteria bacterium
AGGCCCTACTTGGGTATTAATCGGTACCTTTTTTTTACAGAGCGGGCAGTCTTGTTCATCCCATGCTTCGGCTTTAAAGGTACTCAGCGGGCTAAATGGTCCACCGACGACTTCGGCAGTAACCCTGTCGGGATTCCGGTTGATCATGACGCCGATCGCAACCACACTCCCTCCTGCTGTTTTGACGCTATCAACTACTTTCCGTACTGATCCGCCGGTCGTCGTGATATCTTCAATCACTAAAACGTTTTTCCCTTGTACTAATGTATCATACCCGCGGGTAAACACCTGGTTTTTATTCGCGTCTTTTTCAGTGTACACTCCAAGAATGTCTGTTCCTTTTAATTTTGAGAGATGATGCGCGGTCCATTGGGAAAGAATGATGCCGCCGAGCGCCGGACCCACCACCACATCAATCATTTTATCTTTAAACTTTTCGGCAAACATCTTCCCTACCTCTGATACTCTATCAGTATGCGGATAAATCGCGTCTTTGTTGAGGTATACGTTCCCGTGTTTGCCGGTCGTATACACAAAATGATCATCGGTTAAAAGACCGCCGACGCTTTTGAGGATAGATATAATGTCAGACATAGTTAAATAATTAATAACTGCTCATTACTTCTGTCATGCCGAACACATTCGGCAGGCTCAAGGCAAGCTGTTTCAGCACTTCGCTCGATTCTGGACAATCCAGAATCTATTGGAAGATCCTGAATCCGCCAGATGGCGGATCAGAATGACTACTATCTCCTATACCTATTTATTTCATCTCTCAACTTTACTGCTTCTTCTTGGGACTTATCAGCAAAATCATCTCCACTTCCCGCATAAATGATCCCTCGTGAAGAATTGATAATCAAACCGGACTTTTTTGCATTCAGTCCCGATCTTACTGTCTGTTCAAGCATTCCTTCCTGCGCCCCAACGCCAGGTACCAGAAATGTCATATCGCCGACAATTTTCCGCATTTCTCCAATCTGTTCTGGGTAGGTTGCGCCCATAAACAACATACAATTATTATTGCTGTTCCATTTCTCAATAATATCTTTTGCGACTCGTTGATACAAAGGAACACCGTCAATAATCAACTCCTGATATTCTTTCGCTCCCGGATTTGAAGAATGACAACCGATAATGATCCCTTTTTGTTTACGCTTGAAAAATGGCATCAACGCCTCCAGCCCTAAGTATGGAATCACGGTAATCGCATCAGCTTGTAAATAATCAAACACAAATGTCGCGTACCCTTCATTTGTGCTTCCAATATCTCCCCGTTTCACATCAAGAATGATGGGAATCTCCGGATAGGATATCTTAAGATAATCACACGTCATCCGAAGCTCCCGTATCCCCTCTTCTCCATGCGCTTCATAAAATGCTGAGTTTGGTTTATAGGAGCAGACTAAATCTGCGGTTTTATCAATGATGTCTTTATTGAATGTAAAGAGCGGGTGTTCATGATCTTCATCACGCAAATGTTCGGGAAGTTTTTCCAGCACCGGATCAAGACCGATGCATAGAAGCGAGTTGTTTTTCTCAACAATTTTATCGAGCTTTACCTGGAAGTTCATGATGATATTGTAACGAATGCGGCAGAAAAATGCATATAGGGACAGAACAATGTTCTGTCCTACAAAATTTCATTTAAAACGAATAGTAATCTTTTTTATTACGTCTTTAACAAGTTTTTCTGGGCTGTCATTAAACAGCACCACCGCGTCTGACTTTTTTGAAATCCTCTTCAATAAACCCGGCAGCTCATCGGTTATACCACCGGTACCGGTCAGAAGACCGATCACTTTTCCCATATCATACAAATTTGTAAACTCATTCATACTTCCCCACCGTCCGGCGATGATGATGCCGGCATCACAGTCGGCAGTTGTCAGAACATTCCGGTATTTCATCCGTACTTTTTCCGGATAATCAAATTCTTTCGGGGTGAAGATCAGTTTTGTATAGATGGAAGCATCGGTACCGGGAGCAAATTTCGCTTGTTCCGCTAAATCGCGGGCTGGACTATACCCCCATACCTCGATTCCCTCTTTTGCGCATAAAGATGCCACTGCGTAGGGAATCCCAAAACTTCCGCCGGTTATGAGGATGACGTCTTTCCGGCAAAGCGCGGCAGAAAGCTTTTCAATGATTTTTGTTACGGGCTGATCCGCATCAATCGCCGATCCGAAGATGCCGATTTTGTACTGCATGTTATGGTAATTGTACATCATGTTGGGACACCCGCGGGGTGTCGGAACCACTCATTATATCTGATTTTATGTATTATAATTTCCTTATGCCTTCTATACCGTTTTATGATCCGACCAGATCATACGAAGATAACTACGAAATCGGCCCCTTTGGCGTATTTGCCGATAGCAATATATATAAGCAAGATGGTAAACCGCAGTGTAATTTTTTAGGTCAAAATGTCTATCTTCCTTTGGGAATTCCCGCCGGACCACTCATTAACAGTAGATTTGTAAAAGCAGCGTTTGAAAAGGGATGGGATATCTGTGTTTATAAAACAGTACGAAGCACCTCTTTCCCCTGCCACCCTCATCCTAATATTCTTGCAGTTACTATTGAGGGAGATTTAACACCGGAAAAAATGAAGAAACCTCTTATCGCAAACAATAACTATCATGAACCACTTTCTATCACGAACTCATTTGGGGTGCCTTCCAAAGAACCAGCGGTATGGCAGGAAGATGTGAAGAAGGCAATCTCGCATGCTAGAAAAGGCCAGATGCTCGTATTAAGTTTCATGGGAACGGTACGGGAAAACCAGACTCAGAAGGAATTTATTGATGATTATATTCTTGCTGCGCGGCTATCAAAAGAAAGCGGCGCAAAAATTCTCGAGGTGAATCTTTCCTGTCCGAATATTGGAAACGAGGGACTCGTTTGTTACAACCTCGACGTAACAAGAAAAGTATGTGAAGGGATCGGGAATGTGTTCGACAACACAGCATTTATTGTGAAAGTTGGTTATTATTCAGATTACAAAGAACTGGAAACCCTTGCACGTATTGTAAATGATTATGCCAATTCTATTGCAGCAATTAATACACTACAGGTTGAGGTGCGGGATAAAGAAGGAAACCCGGCGTTACCGGGAAAAAACCGCTTAAGAAGCGGTATTTGTGGCGCATCGATTAAATGGGCAGGAATCGATATGGTAAAACGGTTGAAAAAAATCAGGGAAGAAAATAAACTCAAATACAGTATTGAGGGTGTTGGCGGGGTGATGAAAGTCGATGATTATATAGACTACAAAAAAGCAGGTGCAGATAGTGTTATGAGCGCCACAGGAGCGATGTGGAACCCCCTGTTAGCTCAACAAGTTAAGAAAAGAAATAATTGAATCTATGGCTATAGGCGAAATTTTCCGGGGAGAGCCAGGAATTAGTGATCTAGCAGAATCGTTAAAGCAAATAGCGATAGGTCTTATTCCCTTTCAAGGATCTGTTACTATTCTCGAAACCTCAACCCATATTGCATTTGCTGTTGATGACGTGGACGCCGTATTAGCTGCTTATGATCAACTACCAAAACATCACGACGGCAGCGATGGACACCCAACAATCACGTCACGGCAAGTGAAGACAGGTCTTGCTGACAGAACCAAACTCCAAGAAAGTGGATTTTATGTTATTCCTAAACATAACCCATCATGAAAAGGGGTTTAACTTTTCTCCAACACATTACCAGAACCTTTCTTTATTAAGACTTTTCCATCCTTAAATATTTCTTTTCCTTGTAACGTTACTTTTCTCACTTTACCTCTCACCCTCCACCCTTCAAACGGTGTCAATTTGCATTTTGAGTGGAAATTTTGTGCGGTAATTTCATACTTATGTTCAAGATCTATCTCGATTTCTGTTTCCAGATCTTGTTTGTAGTGAAGAATTTTCTGCGGATTCTCAAAACACATCGCAATGATTTGTTGTCGTGTTATTTTCCCATTTTGCTCCGCTGTCAAAAGTAACGGTAAGGTTGTTTCGAGTCCGGGTACCCCAAACGGCGGTTTATCAGATAGCTTTTCTTCAAGAGTATGAGGTGCATGATCTGACTCAATGACATCGATTGCTGCAAGGTGTTTCCACAAGAATTCCCTATCTTTCTCCGTTTT
>CAZHGF010000100.1:0-4128 GCA_964531945.1 uncultured Gammaproteobacteria bacterium
AGAAGAAGTTATATTAAGTATTTTAAAAGTGGCAGGTGTTAACAAACCAAATAAAAACGCAAGCATACAGTACGTAAAGATTTCTTCCTTGCTTAATTTCAAAATGAAGACAAATTTTGATGGATTACGGAGTAAAAACAACAAAACTCCGGTTCCTCCTAACGCATATAAAATAAGAAACACCGTTTTTGTATTTGGTAAACTGTCAAGATACGGTTTTAATACTAATAGGTCTGGAAATAAAAACCCAAATACATTGACCACGGTGAATAAAAATAAGACTAAGGTAACTATAAGCCAAATGGCACTCAAGAGAAGCTCAATGTATATATTGATGATTTCTTTCATGAAGTTCTTGGATTTTTAACTACATCAAATATCATAGTGATAATCGAGGCTACAAGAAAAGAATAGCTTGCCATAGCAAAATTTTCAGCGGCTGGAATATATTTTGCTGTCGCGGTAATTTGGGTTATTATGAATAGAATAATACAAAGCATTGCCAGAGCTGCCTGAGGTATTCGTAACACCAGTAAAACTGGAAGCGGTAGCAAGAACATGATAATATCTGTACTTATCTTCTCGTCGAGAATATTTGTTTGATACAGCATAAGCATCCCAGTTATCCAGAATGTCGAATAAAAAAGAGTTTTCAGATTAATATTGTTTCCAGAACTTTCAGTACGCATGAGGCTCGATACAAGTGAAAAAACACGAAAGTTGGCAGCAGTGATTATCCAGAGGAGTATTTGAATAAGTAAATGTAAGTCGGGAACGACGACGTCTTTAATCAGTCTATAGAAGAAAATAATAATGAGAAATGTTACGAAATTTTTGATACTGAGAAGTTTGACATATTGTGAGAAAGCGGTTTCTACTGCAATGTCCATATATACTATCCATTATACCTAATAACTTTACCATTCCTTTTCCTTTTTATTACTATAAAGATTGCGCATGTTGCTACAGTAAGAAGAGTGATTGATGAACCCAAGAAAAATATCCTCTGCGGCCAGAACTCAATTATAAACTCAAGCGTATATGATCCGTCAGAATTTTTAACACACAACTGCGATTGTTGGCATATAGCGGGAAAATCTACAAACCACGCATTCGAGTAACCATTTGCAATAAAATGATCTTTTTCAGGAACTTGTTGGGGCGACAATTTCTTTGATCCTTCTAGCCACGTATCAAATATTGATCCATTATCTAAATTATCATTTTGTATCGTATTTTCTAACCGTTTTGAGATAAACCTCAGAGTGTTGTTTGCGGATACTTCAGTAATTATTCCTTGTTCTATAAAGTCCAAAATTTCCATAGTTGATGCCTGATAACGATACTGAGTTGCTTCCTGTTTCAGAGAAGACAGGTAATTGCTCATGTCCATACTTTCAGTCTTTTGCGGCTTCACAAGATAAGCACGCCATTCATCATGAAAGACTTCATTAAAAACAAGAAAGAATGAATCTTTTACGTTATGGGCTTTCAGTCGATATTTAGTAGTATCTACTTTTTTAAACTCCAAAACGACAGTTTGATTATTATAGGTATTATCTACCAATTTCTGTAGCTGGGTTGTATTATTTTTATTTTGATCTTCAAAAAAAATTGCTGTCCGATTGGTTATATCAATAGCTGATAATATTTTCGGAAGCTGGTTCACTGGTTGATCCGAGAAAAAAGTTTGTTCCGGAGTATAGAAATGCTGCATGAAGTTTGTTTTTGCATAGAGAGTTAACATATTATTATCAATATATTTTGTAAACTGATTCTGTTCGACTAGATTATTCATATGTTCTAAGAAAGGTGTATGATCTGGTTTTAAGATATTTTTCCGAACTATTACATAGTTGACGTTAGTTGGATAAAGTGTATGGTTCACATCTTTTGCCAAGTTGTCAAGAAGAGTTCGAGTATATTTACCAACATACCCAGCGTTTCTGTCTGTTAATATCAATGGTCCGGGGATTGGTGAGTATGCGGCAACAATGTCCCATATACCGTTGCATCCACCGTTAAATCTGGGATCATCATTAAAGTCTATTATTCCTCCAGGAAAATACAATGATTTCTGATCTAATTTCTCACGCAGGATAAGCTTCTCTAAATCATAGTATTCTTTTGGAAAAGTTTTCGTACGCAAGCGTAAATCACATCCTCTCCCTGGTTGCCAGTTGGTCGTTTCATTGTTCCACCAGGGTAAGGTGGACCATATCCAAATTACAAAAAATATTGTAAGACTAAGATAATATACTTTTAAGGGAATCTTGGGTTTTAGTCTGAGGAAAGTGTGCAATGTCATTCCGCCTAAAAACGCATACGCAAAAGTTGAAAGTACTGAGAAGCGTAAAAAATCTCTTAAAACATTTGAAAACGGTATATAGAGGAGAACTTCTCTTTTCATGTTTAACAGAAACATAAAAAAAGGTACTAGGGCGATAATCCAAAAACTCACGATTAATTTTTTTTCTTTCGCAATGAAAAGTGATCCTGCGGCTAAAATTGGTAAAACAAACGATAAAAATGTTAAGCTGTATTCTGCTGTAGCACTTTCATACTGAGCGTTAAATAAACTTCCAAACAACCGTAAAAATTTAAGCGGTCTTAGATGACCCAAGTTGCCAAGACTTACCGAACTGTTTACGATATCAGATCCGGAGATACTTTTATCAGGCACCATAAGCATGCCGATAACCCAATAGCTATTGAAAAGGACGAAAACTACTCCAATGACAAGCAATGTTTGAATATAGGAAAACAAGGATTTTCGATCGCTCACTAAATAAAAACTGAGGCATGTAAAAATTATTCCGATCCATAAGAATGATTGCGATTGGATCATCGCAATTCCAAACAAAATGCCTGCTATCAATGCGTAAGAGATGTTAAATGATCGAACCGAGTGGATAAATAATAAGGTTATGAGTGGTATTAACCCCATAATAAAAAGCACAAAAACCCAACCCATAAGAGCGTAGTTAAAAAACAACGGTGATGTTAAATAGAGTAAGCCACTAAATAGAGCTACAATCGCGCGCAGGCCCAAGTACCGACTAAAGAGGAACATGGTAAACCCAGCAAATGTAAAAAAAATGATGAGAATAAGCTGTGTATATATTTCACCTAATCCGATTAAAGCCAAGAATTTTACAAAATATACAAAGACAATGGTAGTAAAAATAGTTTGTCGCGCTCCAAAAACGACTCCTTGATCGCCCCATGCAAGTAACGCGCTCTGGAAATTTTTATCGATCTGAGTATCAGTTATAGGCATTCCCCAGTCAGCCCCCGTGATACCTCCCTCCTGGAAGAGGATTCCGCGGAAAAATATCACTGAAATTACAAGATAGAAAATGATTACAAGGATATACTGATACGTTTTCATTATATGGCTTTATTAAAGGCATGAAATAATTTCAATTTCAAGCTTCCTGGAACAAAGTATGATTGAATACGGTTTTTTTTCCCCGTACTCTGTATTTTCTTTCTCAGTGAAAGAGTCTCAGACAAATAGAACACGTTCCATGCAACAGCTTTTAGATCAGCTAAAAAGAGTGAGAATCTTCCCCGAAGAGCAAAATATATAATCTCTCCGAAGAGCAATGCCCAGTAAATAGGGAATTTCAAAACGAAGTCTTGAATTTCATAATTTTTAATGAGTGTTCTTATTATATTTCGCTCGCTCCAATAGCGCTTTAATGGTCGTTCAAATAATGGGCCGAGTGTTGCCGAAATTTTATGATATATCAGGGATTTTTTTGTGTATATGACTTTATATCCCAGTAGCCGTACTCTCCATGAAAGGTCTATATCATCGTTTAACGTAAAGTACCGGTGATCAAACCCGTCCACTCTCTTGAATAAACTTCTTGAAATAATAAAAGAACCTCCATAAGAAAAAAATATCTCTCCCTGTTCTGGTATTTCTTCCAACCGTTTATTGGGATAATTTTGCATGCCAAATCCAAACTGATCTACGACTCCTCCCGCGTTATCAATAATGTCCACTCCCTCTTTTTTTTTATGGTAGTTTAATAGGACACTGGTACAGATGCCTATCGTCTTATCTGATGTAATGGCTTTTACGAGCTCTTCAACACAATGTTTTTCAAGAACCATATC
>CAZHGF010000101.1:0-2202 GCA_964531945.1 uncultured Gammaproteobacteria bacterium
ATGTTTCATGTTACATGCTTCATGTTTTATTGCTCTCTTGCTCTTTTGTTTCATGATTCATGTTTCATGATACATGTTCTTTTACGCCCTGAAAGGCGGTGATACTCTATGACACAGGTAACAATGGATGACTTTAAAAAACATAAAGTTTTTGTGAGTGTGACGACGCTCCTGGGTTTTTTCGGCATATGGGCAGCGCAAACGCAGCCAACCTATTTAAATGACCAGCAGGCATTCTGGTGGACATTTGTTGGAGTGCCATTAGGAGGATGGTGGTTTCTCTATTTCTGGAATATCGTCGTCGTGAAATTATTTGAGGTGAAACCGATTTCGTGGGGAGTCGCGTTATTCTTAACGCTTGCTTTGACGGTGCTTCTTTCTTAGAGAGTGAGTGTTCCTCTTCGCTCTCACGTTGTTCGAGCTTCGGTAACGATACCTTTCTTTAGTAAAGATTATACGAGTGAGCGAAGTGTGGACCCGACCGGATTCGAACCGGTGATCTTCTGACTGCCAGCCAGACATTCTAGCCGCTGAACTACGGGCCCATTCAAACGTTCACCGTATCCTCCTTATTATACCGCATTAAATCTGTTGTTTAAAGCTTCGCATGAGGCATGAAACCTGAAACATGAAGCATGAAACACGCAACATGAAGCAATAGGACAAGAGAACAAAAGAACAATGTATACAATGTTTCATGCTACATGCTTCATGTTTTATTGCTCTCTTGCTCTTTTGTTTCATGATACATGTTCTAGCTGACAAAATACCCTTGAATAAAAAAGGCGAGGAGTATGATGTGGAGAAGTGAGAAGAAAAAAAGAAGAGACAGTTTAAAAGACTGAGATTTAAGCTCCCCGAGAAAGAGAAAAATTGATAAAGACATCAGAGCAAAGCGAGGTGTGGAAAGGAGAGTACCGGTTGCGGTGGGGAGGAGCAGGTTGATGAGAGAAAAGGTGTTGAGCGAGAAGCGTGAAGCATTCAGGGTGTCGCGATTTTTTAATATCTTTTTAAGATCGAGTAATAAAACAATCAACACAAACGAAAATAAAACAAACTCTACCGCAGCAATGAAATACTGATAGTCCCATTGGGCGGTGAGGAAAATTTTCAGGTAGCGGAAATAGACTTGGGGTAGGAGTACCAGGTTTGTTGATCGCTCAAACGCGTCTTGCGCATGGAAAAACGCAATCGGATCACCGGTAGTTTTAAGTAAATAAAATGAATAAAGAGAAAGGCCGAGGATGGGAGAAAAAATAGTGATGAGTGATTGGTGATGAGTGATTGGGAGGCGTATTAATTTCGTTAGATCCTTTATGCCCTGAGCTTGTCGAAGGGTTTCAGAATGAAAGGTATTCGTGATTTTCTTACTTTGAAAGAGAAATAATATCAAGAAAGGCACAAACAGAAACACACCAATAAACTTTGTGAGCGCGGCAAGAAACGCGGTGACTCCTGCCAATAGGTAGTTTTTCTTTTGAAAGAAAAAAAGAGATGAAATAAAAAGCAGAAAAAACAAACTTTCGGTATAGACCACTCCAAAAAAGAAGGAAGTTGGAAAAGTAATCAAAAATAGCATTATCCAGAACATATTGTGAGAAGACATGCCAAGAATTTTTAAGTATCTACGGAAAACAAAAAGGCCTGCCAGAAAAGCGGTATAAGATATCAAGAGCCCGGCAATAAGGTAGTTTTTCTGTACCAGTGAACCGGTGAGATTGATAAGGGAAGGATACAGAGGGAAAAATGCCTGTTGGGCGTAACCGTAGCCGTCTTTGGCAATACGGAGATAGTGGACCCCGTCAAAGTTGGCGAATGCTTTTATGTACTGCGGCAATTGATACTGCGTCAGAATATCAGGGAATGCAAAACTGCCAAGATATGATATAATAGAAGGAGAGATTATTGCTACTGCATAATCAAGGACTTTTCCTCCTAAAAACAGCATAAGAATAGCCATAAACATCATTATACGCTATATGGTTTTTCTGGTTATTTTTTCACCTAGCTTTATGTCCGCTGAAGTTTCTGGACGGAAAGCCCACCGTTTTTTTAATACCGTTGATCGAGGGAATGGAGTTGTGGACTCCAACTATCTTCCTGTTCCTGAGCTCGTAAGAAGGGCGAGAGAGCACGGATTGACAGAAAAAGAACCAATAAAAGACTGGAATCAGCTAGCCGGAATACTTGTCCTTTACAAAG
>CAZHGF010000101.1:2212-3714 GCA_964531945.1 uncultured Gammaproteobacteria bacterium
CAGGATCTTCCTGTCTTGCAGGTTTTTGATTCTCCGGTTCATGCAATGACACATGTGCCCGTTCGTAAACAATTTAAAAAGCTGACCCACATCGTTCCTCCGCAGATAGATCCCGTTTTAGATGCCATGCGTACACTCTGCGATTTTACAGAAGTTTATGGAGCAAAAGCAGCAACGGTAAAAGCATGTGTAGATAGATGTATAGAATATCATGGAGGACCCTTGGTTATTGATGCGTTTTCTGATGATCAGAGGAGCGATTGGCGCGAGTATATGGAAGCATGTTATGAAGGATTTACCGATCTCTATAATCAAGACTGTCTCAAACCCAACGCAATGAGTTCTGTATTTGGGTACATTCAGCTTATTGAAAAGAATAAGGATGTAATTTTTCCGGATACGGAACGAAGAGAGTATTTTGAAGGACGAGCAGCTCCAATGGGTCGATTGTTAAAGGCTTCGATTCTGGATGTAGTTGAGGTTAATGGGGAAAAAATTACACGTCTGATATATAGAGATTATCCGCTGAAAGAACGGATTGCTATTGTGGAGGATATGAAAAAGCTTACCGAGTATGTTGTCGCGGCATTATGTACTCAACCAGGCAGACATCCGGCATTCTGGGCCCTGGACTTTATACAAGCGTTTCATGAGGACAGGATTTGATATACTGTTTTTCATGGATCTTCAGGGTGAAAAGCCGCCGGTTCCGGATGATAAAATCAATACCAAGCCAGTGCAAGAAAAAACACCTCCCTTTACCTCGATTAAGGATTTGTTATTAAGAAAGAAACATGAAGATCTGCAAAAGCAAGATAGTGAAGAATTAAGAAAAGCACGGCAAAAAATTGTTGACTCTCAAAGCGATCTGGAAGAACAGATTAATCAAGGAAAATCAACAGGAAACAATGGCGCCTATCCCTTCAACACAGGGATAACTATTGATACATTTATTACCAGTTTATCACCTTAAATTATATATAGGTCGTCACAATAATAAAATGAAAGGAGGTGGAGGTGCTGTTGACAATATGGTATTAGTGGTATAATGAGGTATGGCTGATACAAAAATAAAACAAACCCTCATTAGTGCGGGTACAGTAATAGGAAGTCAATACGCACAACTTGTTGGCATTTCTATAACTGATCTTGATGTTACTTTGGAATTTGTTTTTATCAACCCAAGAGATAAAACCTCGGGGCAAGTTGTATCAAGGGTTACCCTTCCGTTAACTATTGGAATTGATTTAGCTAATACCATAATTATGACAGCGAAAGTTCATGCAGATAAAAAGAAAGGAGAACAAAATGCAAGACGCTCTTAATTCTCAATATTTTATAGATACATTTCAATCCACAAAAGAATATAACAAAAGGGTGGAAGTAGCAGATGTAAAACCAAAAAAAAGAGTAACGCCAACAATTATTTGGCTCAGTGATAATAGTATCCCAATGAAAGTTCTTATTACTTTGGCACAAACAAAGTCTCCAGAAATAATTGC
>CAZHGF010000101.1:3724-3957 GCA_964531945.1 uncultured Gammaproteobacteria bacterium
AGATTATAAATAAAACTTCAGACGATACATTAAATGTATGAGATTGTTGGGACAAGAACGATGATAAGGAAATTTGAAGATTATATGAACACTCTTCCAAGAGAGAAATATAATCATATTCTTCGTTTTCTCAAAAGCACTCCTAATGGACATCCAGACTATAAGATGAAATTCAAAAAAATAGGAAGATCATGTCGTCAGTATGACCTAACGGACGAAGCAAGATTGATTTA
>CAZHGF010000102.1:0-1864 GCA_964531945.1 uncultured Gammaproteobacteria bacterium
ATCGCCGTGAGAAACAATGAGTATCGTTTTTTCCGGGTAAATTATCGCGACTTCACGAATGAAAGTAATAAAACGCGTCACCATCTCCTCATCGCTTTCCACTCCTTCAGCCTTATGAACAAACTTCAGCTCATCGCTTAAAACATCATAGTATTCATCAAATGCTTTCATCGCGGCATACGGATGGCCTTCATACTTTCCATAGGTACGCTCGCGAAGGAGATGAGTCGTCTCTACTGCCAGTTTTCTTTCTAATGCCACCATTTCTGCAGTTCGCTTGGCCCGCAGCAAATCAGAGGAAAAGATTGCGTCAAAATGAATAGGCCTTAACTCTTGAGCGAGATTTTTCGCTTGCTCTTCACCGAGTGGAGTAAGCGCGGATTCTTTATGTCCCTGAACGAGGCCTTTCTCATTCCACTCAGTCCTCCCGTGACGCGCGATATATAAAGTACAATATTGATTTTCCATAGAGAAACTTAATTTTGTAAAGAAGATAAAGAAAGTATAAACAGTATACTAAATACCGTAGAATTACGCTCTTGAGCTTGACGCTCTAGGCTGAACCACACTATGCATATTATCATATTCGGACTGCCAGGAGCAGGAAAAACATTTGTCGGAAACGTCCTTAAGACTCACTTCAACTTTATTGTGTATGAGGGAGATAGGGATTTGCCGGACAGGATGAAAAAAGCAATCGCGCAAAAACTTCCCATTAACGACCGTATGAGAGATGAGTTTTTTAATAATCTTTTGGAAAGTACTAAAAAGCTTGTTTCGCAACACAAGAAAGTTGCCGTAACTCAAACATTTATAAAAGAAAAGTATCGACGATTATTTCTTACTCATTTTCCTGATGCGGTATTTTTATTAGTTGAGGCAAAAACAGAAATTAGGGAGAGCCGACTCATGCAAAGAAAACATTATCCGCTTGATCTGGAGTATGCGCGGAAAATGATCGTAATTTTTGAGAATCCGAGAATGAAACATATCGTAATAAAAAACGATAGTGAAGGTGAAAAAGAAGTATCACGCCAACTTACGAAAATGTTCACTGGATGCGACATCTAAAAGAACCTCTATTATCTTTCTTGCAACCTCACGCTTTGAGGTTAACGGAATCTTTTTCGTTTTATTATTCTTGAAAACAATAACGACCTCGTTGGTATCCGCCTGAAAACCGCGATCTTTTTTTCCAACATCATTAGCGATGATTGCCTCTGCTCCGGATTTTTTCAATGCTGCGAACGCAGATTCCACCATTTCTTTTTCACTTATTCCTGACTCAGCTTTAAACGAGATTAGTTTTATCTTCGGATTCATCTTTTTTATTTCTCCAACTATTTTTGATCTGGGTATAAGATGAAGATTCAGTTCTTTTTCACTGGAAATTTTTCCCTTAATCGGTTTTTTTAGTCTAAAGTCAGAAACGGCAGCAACGTGAAATAAAACATCGTAATGAGAAATATATTTTTGTATTAATTTAAATAACTCATCTGCCGTCTCAAACGCTTTTTCCTTCATTGGATATCGAGGACGCGCGGAATTGCTGGATCTTAAAATCAACATCTCTCCTCCTCTTATGTAACACTCCTCCGCAATCGCACATCCCATTTTTCCCGAGCTTTTATTCGTGATAAACCGGACATCATCAATCGGTTCAATCGTCCCTCCGGATGTCACGATGATTTTTTTACCTTGTAGTGACTCTTCCCGATTGAGTTGAGCCAGTATTTCATTATAGATAACATCAATTTTTTCTAATCTTCCCTTTCCTATATGCCCGCATGCAAGCGATCCCTCACCCGGTTCAATGACTTGATATCCGACTGATTTCAGCGTCTCAATATTTTTTTGAACAACC
>CAZHGF010000102.1:1874-3900 GCA_964531945.1 uncultured Gammaproteobacteria bacterium
GTGCGTATTCATTGAGGGGCATAAAATAATAGGTGCAGCGACGGCAAGCGCGGTAGTAGTCAGGAAATTATCGGCAAATCCATGAGCAAGTTTCGCGATCGTGTTTGCGGTTGCCGGAACAATCACCATGAGATCCGCGCGTTCTGCAACATCAATATGATCAACAAATCGCTCTTCTAATACCTTTTGATAATCAAAATCTTTTTGAAAAAGCTGTGTAAATACTTGATGTCCAGTAATTCTTTCAATCTCTTTTGGAGAGACCATGTGAGCTGCTTTTTCCGTCATAATAACCTGCACATCAACATTCTCCCGCTTTAGAAGTTTGACAAGATCAATGACTTTAAAAGCCGCAATACCACTGCTGATACCGAGAAGGACAGTTTTTTTCATAGGAAGATTATTATATACCTTGTAAGGTATTCTGTATGACCAATTGTTCTTTCCTCTTTTTTGACCACTGCTTCACTTCGTACTCCCGCTTCATCGCACTTGATTTAACGGAAAATTTCTCTGAGTATACGAGTATCACCGGTTGACGGCTATTGGTGTATTTTGACGCCCGTGGCGAATGGGAGTTGTGCTCTTTGATTCTTTTTTTTAAGTTGTTTGTAATACCGCAATATAATGAATTATCTTTACAGCGCACCATGTAAAAGTAATACATACTCAATTATACCCTTGTGGCATAACAGAAATTGCTCGGTATGGGTAACAGATACCATAGGATAAATCTGCTCAAATTTTCTCTGATGATCACAAACACAAAACAGTAGGTATTTGCGCTGCTTTCCTTAAGATAGGCCCATTAAAAAAATTGTTCATGACCATCTTAATTATGAGTAATATGCTCGCAGGGAAATTGGAAAATAGCCTTAAACGAAGCAAATTTAAGCAGGTTTACTCTATTTATCTATGCTCTAATTATACCACATTTTTCTTAAAAAGCAAGTCATGAATCGCCCCCTCCACCCCGGGAGTGGAGCAGACTAATACAGATAAAGAGAAAGGACTAAATCAAAAACCTTAGGTGCAGATATAATTCCACCCCTGGAGTGCTATTCCAAAAAAATCCCCTGATTTTGCTCGGGGAGTTAGTAACAAAAAATAATAGCCACACGATTTTTGCATTCATATGTTTGGGCCCGTCTACTCCTGTTTTGAAGTTTGTTAAATTATTTTTTCTTCTTTTTGCTTTTCGCTTTTGTGATATCTCTATGGAGATCTTTTTTCAGTTTTTCTACCGCCTTAAGAATTTTCTTTTCAATATTCTTCGTTTTTCCCTGCAGGAGTTCCCAGACAGCATCGTGCTTTTCGGAATGAACATGGGAAAGAAATGTTTTTTTATCCTCCTCAGAGAGTTGAGAAAGTACCGTATCGAGTACCACATGATGGACACTTGACTCGATAATCACAATCAACTCTTCCCGTTCTTCTTTCTTAATATCCAAAAGATCGAGCGCTATAAACATCGAGTCAATTTCAACAATATGAGTGTAAAAATGTTTCTTCATATATTTATTGTAACGTAATTGGTCCCAAAGGGATTTTATCCTCAGGGTCATCAATAAAAAAATAGAGCACTGGGCCTTTTGCTGCTCCATCTTTCCGCTCCAGATAGCCCATCACCTCTGGAGATCCACCCAAGTGTTTGCCGGTAAACTCGGCCGGTCCCGCGTCTCCAATCACTACCACCATTGCTTTCCCGTTTTCAGGGTTGACGGTAAGCATTTTTCTATATTTGAAAAAATTATAGTGTCCCTTCACATCATCTTTCCAGCCAGGAGCAAGAAATGTCTGTACAGCGATATAATATTTTTCACGCAGCTTATCTTTTTCGGTCATTGCCTCCCGTGAACTGGCAAAATACCCCCATGCCCCCCTCCCGGGTGCCATACCGGACGAATAGAACTTCGTTTCCTCAGGGGTGCCGAAGTGTGTTTCCATTGTGTCACCAGGATACCGTATAAGATGTTGTTCCGCACCAATAAGCCCGTAACTCCGATTCAGCCGTTTTCCATCTAAC
>CAZHGF010000103.1:0-2456 GCA_964531945.1 uncultured Gammaproteobacteria bacterium
AATAACCTGTTATTACTTTTTCCCAAGGAGTGCCATATGTATGGAACTCATACAATTTATTGACAAACCTCCCGCGTTCCTCTAGAATAATCCTTATGGCTAATTCGTTGACACCCGGTGATATCGATGCATCTCTCCGTGAAAAGGTATATCAGCAAAATTATACAAAGAAGGCTAAAATCGATGAGATAGTTTATAAAGAACTGAGCAACTTCGTCACCGAAGACGGTGATTTTTCCGAGCTTCTGAGAATCACTCCTGAGGGTACGCTTGAACACTTTCCTGATTTCCGTCTGGTACAGATTAATCGAACCAAGGTATACCCCAATACGGTCAAAGGGTGGCATCTGCACTTCAAACAGGATGAAATCTGGCATGTACTCCCGACATCGCATATTCTTGTCGGCCTCTGGGATGTGAGAGAAAGCTCACCCTCCAAAGGTGTTTCTCAAAAAATAGTAATGGGCGGCGGAAAAGCACAGCTTCTGTATATTCCTCGAGGTGTCGCGCATGGGTATGCCAATGTCACTACCAAACACGCGGATATTCTCTACTTTGTCAGCAATACCTTCAATATTGATGACCCTGATGAACGACGACTTCCCTGGGACTCACTCGGTCCCCACTTCTGGCAACCTGCGAGAGACTGACGATATAATCGTGGTTATGTTTTTGTAACATATCGTAGATCCCATGGCAGAGCGAAACATACTTCTTCAAATATGTTGTAATCGGCCTTGCCGTTGATTACCAGTGACTCAACCAGTGCCGCATCTTTGATCTTGGAGCGAGCAAATTCGATAGTTTGACCGCTGTTGGCGCGATCATCAACAAGAAGGATTTTTTTGTTGTCCGGTTTGAAATGAAATGGCTTGAGTAGAGTTGGCCTATCACGATAGGGCTGGTGGTGATCATCACGAAAATTAATCCATAGGAACTCGAGTGGAATATTGAGAATACTACTCAAAAGATAAGAAGGTACAATCCCGCCTCGAGCAATACCGACAACTAAATCATAAGTATAGTTAAATTTAATACGATTAAGCTTATGAATTATCTCGTTGAGCGGCTTGGTTTCCATGCGTTTTAAAAAGCTGGGCAAGGAACGGAGCAATAATTAATTGGAGTAAGAGACCACCGTAACCAACTTTTAAATCAGCGAGTGCTAACGCTGATTTATGGGTAAGTGCATAAATTAATACTACTCCAACGAATTGTGTTAGAGTAACTGCGATTAGTCCAGCCAACCAGTTATGGTTAGGCAACCGTTCTTTTAAGAACCCGCTGCAGCCGCCGAGCACTACCGATTTTATTATTACAAATGGTAAGATAGATAAGGGTGGCATTGAGCTGATGAAGAAACTCATGATCGGACTTACCAAGCCGGTAACCACTCCTACTCTCCATCCGTAGGTTAATCCACCCAAAAGTGAAAAAAAATATAAAGGAAGAAATAGCTGACCAGCGATACCAAATTGGTGTAGAATAACGGGGAAAGCGATGTTACCGGCAACAAACATCGTCGAAACCATATACAGCTTTACCTGTGTAAACGTTGGGTATAAAATACTTCGCGTAATCGCTGTGTTCATTATTGAGGACATAAATTTTGTTGACTGTGCCAGTTTAACTGAAATTGTATTGAATTGCAAGATTAATCGAGGAATTTTAGATGTTATCCTATTTTTAGGAGCATCTTATGATTTGCTCCTTATAAGCAAAAACCATGACAAGCAATGAATTTTATCAAATACTGAATTCCTTCCAAACCTTCGGCCTTCTTGCCGCGATTGCGATAAGTAAAGGGAAAGAAGTATGTTTTATTTTGAGAATCCTGAGACTTGATATTTATTTTTAAACTCATTACCATTTGAGAATGGAGGAACCAATAACACCAGATGTTCATCAACAGGCAAATGGACAACAAACTTCCGAACAGTTACTCGCGGCTGCTAAAAAACGTTTCGTAGACATAAGAAGAACAGAAAAAGAAAAAACACCCTCCCCGAATATCCAGGAAGACTATCAAGGCACTATACTGGGTATAAAGCAAGTAGGTGAAACAGATACTCCAGACTTAAAAAGTGACGCGGAAGCAGCGCTTCACGTTGTGCGCGTTTCCAGATACCATGGAAGACCTCTCGGAGATTTGCTGAACCTGGCAGAGCTTGACTCCCGACATCCAGATCCGCGTATCACACAGGAGGCTCTCTTTATTACTGACTACATTAAAACTACCTCACCTGAAATCCCAGAACACCTCCAGAAAATAATTCATGAAATCGAAACCTCTGCCAACCAAAGGTTAAGACCGCAAAATGATAATGTGTCATACCCCATCGAGCCATCGAGGGAAGCTGAACTTACTCCCGCAGAAGCAGCGCGGCTTTCCATTCAGCGCATCGCGCTTACCAGAGAACAACTTTCTTCTGCGGATCGCGCAGCTGTTGCGTCGC
>CAZHGF010000103.1:2466-3876 GCA_964531945.1 uncultured Gammaproteobacteria bacterium
AAGCGGGTGACGGAGTTCTAAGTACGCTGGGAATGAAAGTGGATGCGGCGCGAAACCATCTCTGGGTCTTGAGTACGATGCAATCAGGAAAGGCGAGGAAAAGCGAACCGGGGGAAGCGGGAAAGACTTTCATTCATCAATATGATCTGGCAACAAAACAATTGATGACTGTTTATTCGCTTGAAGATACGCTCAAAAATCATCACGAAGACCTTTTTAATACTATTTATACCCGGGGTGTACCACCGAGCGACCTTCTCCCATCTCTCCAGAATCAACTGCGACCAGATGACCTGGAAATTTTGCTTTCACGGATTCAAAGAGAACTTGTTGATTTTACTGAATCTATGAAAGGCAACAAGAGAGATTTTTCTGAGTTTACTCAAAAGATTGCTCAAGAAGCAGTTGATGGCAATACAGAAGCGCGGGGTTATCTTGCGAAACTTTTTCAATGGAGAAACGCACTGAGAGAGCACCTTACAGAACATCCAAAAACACCAGCTCAAACTTCAACAGGACCAGCAGCACCTGTTATCTCTCCTTCTCCTTCACAGAAAGAAAGACCACAACCACCAAAAGGTACTGATACAAAAGTAGGTCCGGAAGCACTGTCTCATGAGACAGGACGAATCCTTGCAGTGGTATATCCTGAACCATCTACCGCACCGTTTGATGACCTTGATTTTCGCTATGCTGAAGATAGAGCACGACTGGTTGAAATTGGGGTACTTGAACAGGATGAGGTGGATGTTATGCTGAGTTTTGGCATGGGAAGTTTTACTACCAATGCTGCTGACTCTCGCAGAAATCTGTATGAACCCGCCAAAATCATTCTGGAGCACAGGAGACAGGAGGATTTTCTCCTGGAGCAGCACCCTGCCATACAAAATGGCATACAAACATTTATGAATGATAGAGGAAATCCTGAAACTCTGCGAGGACATTTAGCTTTGAGAATGTTACAGACAGAATTGAAAAATCTTAACCCAGAGGACCAAAAAATAGCCGCAACTGCTCTACGAAGAAAAATAAGAGAAGTATTACTGAAAGAAAAAGTCGATGCCGGTCTTTTTTCTCAGTTAGATCAGGACATATGTTCTGTTCTTGGCATTGATAAACCATCAGTATCTGAAGCTCAAAATAAGACTGAGTTTATGCCGTTTCCTGTGGCAGAAATAGTAACGAAGTTAAAAGACAGAATTCATCCGCCAATGCCGTTTTCACAAGCTCTATCTTCCTATACTCAAGCTGCGATCAAAAAGTATGGCAAGTATTCTACTACAGAACAGGAACATCTTACTAAGGTAGCCTCAGTATTAGAAAAACAGGGAGATGTATCAATGCCCATCGCCTTCCCGATATCTCCCCGTAAATATCCGACACTAAGGTTGTTCTAACGGTGGTCTCATT
>CAZHGF010000104.1:0-3784 GCA_964531945.1 uncultured Gammaproteobacteria bacterium
TCATCTCAAGGTATTTTAATGGATCTTATTCTTGGAGTAATCGGCGCCATTTTAGGTGGATTTCTTATGAATCTTATTGGTCAGCCGGGAGTTACCGGCTTTGATCTCTACAGCATCATTGTCGCGACTATTGGCGCTATTGCTCTTATATGGATCGGACGGCGATTTCATCTTGGATAATATCCATAATGTAAAAACAGGTACAGACGGTACCTGTTTTTTGTTTCTTACTCAGTTCTTACTGCTTTCTCGTTTTCTTATTAACCATATGTTTTATTATGCTAATAGCGAGTTAAGGTGGATGGAGGTGAAGACCCATGGTACAACGAACAATATTTGTAAAAAATGCTCTTAAAAATACTATCCTTCATGATTTTTATACTCTCTTCACCGCAACAGTACATTAAAAAGCGAGGAGAACCGTCTTTGAAAGACTTTCCCTCGGTGCATCATAAGAGTACACCTTATCCCCCCCTCCTTTTTCTTGAATCTCTCTGTTTCATCATCACTATACTTCGATGGCGAACAACTGTATGGTATATCTTGAGAGACGTAAAAATACATTAAAGTATTGGCAAGAATAATTAAACGATAATGATGAAGAAATACGATATTATCGTATAAATCTTTTATTCTATTATGGAAGTTTAAGTTATATTGACAACACTTATTGATTATATAATTATCCTATAATAATGGTGTCACTCGTTTTTCATGTCTGATAGAAAGAAAGGTGTTCGACTTTAGACAGATAAGACAACATAATATCTGAATATCGTTCAATGTTTTTATACTAATCTCCTGCCCTTGTCTATTGGAATAGGTATATAGTAATTGTCGCGGGGAAAAATATTTTTGGCAATAAAAACCCCGTTATGTCTGCCTGCGTAACGGGGTCTCTCTTTCATCCGGTCTGAACGTGGAGTGAAAGAGATGGAAATATTGTAGGTCTTTTCTGTAAGAGAGCCGTAAGAGTTTGGTAATGAGAATGTAAATATATTCCTTTCTGACCTTACGAGATTCTTACAAGCTTATCACCTCCTTTTAAAAGCCCGATGGTATTGTATTGTAATCGATGCAAGTTCACGATTTACTCTCGCTTAAAGAAGCAAGCATTTTATTACAACGTCATCCAAACACACTCCGCCTCTGGGATCAGAGTGGTATTTTAAAATCTATCCGATTTGGTAAAAGAGGAGACCGACATTATCGTCGTGAGGATATACTGAGTCTTCTATCAAACCATAAAACACCTGTTCACACTCCTATCGGAGATTATCTCTTATTTCCATCCAAAACATTACTTCAAAAGCTTCATTATCTTCATATTATTCTTGCAAATCTCGCAAAAGTAACAACACCAGATCAGGTAATAGCAATACTTTTTAAACACAGTACCAGTTTACTCGGAACGAAAAACTGCTTTATTTCACTGCTACACACAAGTGGAAATTCGCTTGAACTTGCTCATGCAAGCGGACATTACAAAGTAATTAAGAAAAAAATAAAGAGCATTCCGTTAAGAAATGATTTTCCGTTCAAGGAAGCAATAATAAAAAAAAAGCCCATCTTCATCGAGGGGGATCATTTAACAAGAGAGTCCATTTCACATTTTTATGTCGATGGAACTCTATCTCTACTGATTATTCCCCTTACCACCGGAACTACGACTCTCGGGATAATAACCGCAAGCTTAAGTAGGCAAAATTCCTTTACGAGTGAGGACATCTCCTTTATTATGACCGTTGTGATTCATGCTACTCAAGCGCTTATTCGCACGAATCTTCATCAACAAGCACAACAGGCCCAGCTTGAAATTGAATACTCAAAAAAAATTCTTCGTTCAATATATGAATCTGGCCTCAATCTCTTACGCCAAACTTCAACGGAGAAACTATATCAATGCATCGTAGAAGAAGCAAAAAAACTTACTGAATCTGATATGGGAAGTTTTTATATAAAACAAAAAACACAGGTTGCCCACGTCTACCCCTTGAACTCAACTATTTCCTGGAGGAAAGATACATTACCAACCACCTTAACCAAGCCAATACTCTTAACAAAACATGAAGCTCTTCCATTTTTTGTAGGCATAAATAAATTGAAAATCAACTCAACCGTGATTATTCCTTTATCTCCACTAAGCTCGATAAATGGCATTTTGGTACTCCATTCAAAAATAAAGCAGTTCTTTACCGAAGAAAAATTAACTATTACCCGATTATTTAGCGCTCTTGCAACTCTCGCGCTGCGATGAAATACTATTTATGAGCGGACTCTTGACGAGGTTCGAGTTTCTCAAACCACCCGTTCCGATAGAGTATCGCAATTACTGCATACACAGCGATATCTCTCCATGTTTCATCCATAGGCTCGTTTTCAGGCTTTTTTTGGTGTGCTAATAGATTTTTAAGGCGATTGAGTTTATCATTTATTCGAAATAGAATTCCCACTTCTCCGGTATCAAGAATGTTCCCTTTACCATAATCCTGATACTTTTTAATAAACAACTCTGCCATCTCTTTGCACACCATCTCAAATGCTTCATCAAGATATTTTGGATCTTTCATATGGATTTTTATAAATTTTATAACGGTTATAAGTATTATAATCGTTATAACCCCCTTGATTCTATTTCGTTTTTAAGGTACTATATCCCTATAGGGGGGATTAACTCATTATGTTTAAACCACAGACATCAAAGCAACGAATTCTCCATCGATTAAAAATCACCCATGGGCATTTAAAAAAAGTGCTACTGATGGCAGAAAATGATGCCTACTGCATCGATATCCTCCACCAAACCCATGCCGTGCAAAAAGCTCTCAAGGAAATTGATGCTCTCATTATGGAGAATCACCTGAAAACATGTGCGCTTGATGCCATCACCCAAGGAGATCACGACAAAGCCATTCGTGAGGTTATGCAAATTTTTAAGAAAAAAGCTCTATGAGAGTCGATGAAATACTCGTTGCAATCAGTGGTATCGGAGGAATCGCATTTGTCTACTGGTTCTTTCTTATGAAAAACACTCAAGCGGTAGCAGCAACCGATTCTATTGATATCATGGTTGAAGGAGGATATACGCCGGAAACCATTTCACTCCCTATTGGGAAAAAGACGAAGTTAAACTTTATACGAAAAGACCCTTCAAGTTGCTTGGAGGAAGTTGTATTGTCTGATTTTAAAGTCAGAAAATACCTCCCGCTCAACCAGAAAGTTATCATAGAGCTTACACCGAAAAAAACAGGGGAGTTTCCATTCTCTTGTGGTATGAATATGTTTCATGGAAAGATAGTTGTACGGTAACTATCGATCATCGATGATCGATCTTGGATTTTCGAGAGTTATGGGTTATGCCTTATGGGTTGTAAGCAAGAACACAGAACTCATAACCCATAACTTTTGGAAAATGCTATGAATACTATAAAAAAACACATCTTCACCATAAAAGGCATGCACTGTGCATCATGCGTATATGTAGTAGAAAAAGCTCTGAAAGGTGTCAATGGAATAAGTAACGCGAATGTGAATTTAGCCACAGGAAAAGCTACCGTAACCTATGATCCGGAGAAAGTTTCGAATAATACGCTCAAGAGTGCCGTGAGTAACGTCGGTTATCAAGCATTATTAGAGCATGAGACTCAAGACGCGGACACGGAGAAAAAAGAGAAGCAAAAAGAATTACAACGATTACTCATAAAAGTTGCGGTAAGTTTAGTATCGGGAACATTTATTGTGTGGGGAAGTTTTCCTGTTCTTATGGAGACTGCTCCAAGCTTTC
>CAZHGF010000105.1:0-3763 GCA_964531945.1 uncultured Gammaproteobacteria bacterium
TTGAACCCTTATGAGCGCTCACCGCCATAGGCGGTGGATATGGTTGATTATAACAAATCTCACTCACTTCCGTTTTACGGTATAGGTATAGGGATAGTAGATAAAAAACGCAGGCATGTCGTCGAGGAGATTTCGCTGAAAGTCAAAGTAAATCCGTTGTCTCTCATCAACCGATGTGGTTGTCCGGCCGTCTTCAAGCAGTTTATCGATCTTGATGTTATTGTAGTTTATGATATTCCCCTGTTTTTGCGTTGAGTGCCAGAAGTAATACTGATCCGGATCAAGGGGCACTTTCCAGTAGGCCAGAAGCAAGTCAAATGTCTCAGGCTGGCTAAACGTAACCGTATTGATCTTTACTCCCAAACCCACTTCATCAAGCGATTTTTTAATACTTTCTGCTTTATCAAGATAATCATAATAGGTATAAAGTTGCAGCGCGGCGGAGTCTGATGCTTCACTTTTTTTCAGTACCTTTTCCGCAAGTTCGGGGTCATAAACTATTTTTTTCAGACTTGGGTTATACGCCCATGAGATAGGAGGAATCGGGCCGAGCGCTTCTATTCCCTCTGCCTGAAAATCGTCTCGTCTGATGGCGTTTACAATTGCTTTGCGAACATCTTTTTGTTTGAGTGTCTCGCTTTTCATATTGAAAAAAAGCGTGAGCAACCGTGAGTAATCAATACTTTTTTCAATGCTTGTATTTTTCCAGGCCTTAAAGATATCTGCAACTGACTTCTTCGTGACATTCATCTGATTAATCTCGCCAAGTTTATATGCGTCTACCATCTTCGTCTCGTTATCATAGAATTTGTATACCAGGAGCGGCAATCCGCGTTTATTGGGAGATAAATATAGCTCTTTCACACTTCCGTACTGCATCTTATAGCGATCGACCTTATAAAGCCCTGCCACCCCTACAAAAGGATAGCGGATGATTGGCGTAGTAAGGTAGGTGGGAAATATGGGCAGCGGCTTTTTCAGGTAGAACTCTACCTCATACTCATTTTTTACTTTCACCTCAACGTCTTTGAACTTGTAGTTAATGCCTTGCGCCCTAAACGGTTTATTATCGTTCCAGTACAGATTTTTCTTTAAATAATATTTATAGACTTTTCCGTCTTTTGATTGCTCCCAGCGGCTAGAGATCACCGGTACCGTCTCACCTTTTTCGTTAATAAAGACCAGACCGTTTGAGACTTTAGAAAGAACGGTATCCGGAAGATTATCCGGGCCGTGATTCCCAACAATACCGATCACATCACGTTTTATAGTGGTGAGACTAATGAGATAGGGAGAAAATGAGATAAGACTGATAATGCCGACGATACTGATAAAGAAGCTCAGGAGGATCAATCGCAGATGTTTGGTAACAAATGCCTGAATGATCCAGTAATAGTAACGAAACCTTTTCTGATTAAGGAGCATTTACTTTACAAATAAATTCAGCAAAGAAATGATAAAAAAAAGTGCTATGAAGAAGATAGTCAACCGCAAGGTAACTTTTTCAAGACCGCGCCGTGTCTGGAAAAACTCACCACCACCTCCCCACGCGCTTCCCAAGCCGGCCCCTCTTCCTTGAATGAGAATCAGGACGATGACGATGATTGAGATAATAATGTTTAGGGCAAGAAGAATGGGTTTTAACATTTTATGAGTATAGATTCTGGAGTCCTCACTTCGCCAAATCAGACTCGGCTTCGTTCGTCCCCAGAATGACGTCATTCTGGTAAACCCGTCAAAGACGGGTGCATCCAGAATCTCAAACTTAAATTTATTAACTGACTTACAATACCTTCTCCAGCGTCTTTATTATAACCGATATCGAGAGAGAACTCAAAATGATGTTCTGCAAGCCGGAAATTGGCATTTTGGGAATGGTGATACTGAGTACTTTCATACCCGGAAATACCCAGGATTGTATAGTGACAAAAGAAAATGAAGTTACCGTAACATAAAAAAGAAATGAGAACACAAGGAAGGATGCTAATCCGAATGAAAGAAAATTCAGTGGAAATAAGGCCAGTTTTGTCATCGGTTTAATGATGTAGAAAAGGACTCCAACTACTGTCGCGCTCGATACAAAAGACACGATATCCATTTTGACCGCAAAGCCGGTATTCCAGAGCGACGTGATATAAAGCGCCGCTCCCGAAAACAGAACTATTCGTATCGGAGACTTGAACATGTAATCAGTATAAAGCATGAAACATGTAACATGAAACATGAAACAAAAGAGCAAGAGAGCAATAAAACATGAAACATGAAGCATGAAACATGGTATACATTGTTCTTTTGTTCTCTTGTTCTATTGCTTCATGTTGCGTGTTTCATGTTTCAGGTTTCATGGTTCATGTTTCATGATATTAACGCTTGAAGTTAAGCGCGTTTCGCTTCTCTCGCAAGAGTACGTGATACTTTTTCGCAAACCGGTGCGATTCATCGCGCATTGCCCGAATGAGATTAAATCCTAAGTGGTGAATACTGGGACGAACCATAGGTAAGTTAACGACACCAATAATAAGCCGGTCGGGATGTTTCGCAATGCCGATAAGGGGAACGGAAATACCGCCATCGATGAGAGCCTTCCGCATCATCCGTACCTGCGGCTTACCACCATCTACAACGAGCATGTTGGGAAATGGCCATGACTGTTTTAATCTCCTAAGAAGCACTTCCCGCATCATCTCAAAATCTGATCGGAGAGATAAATTCCTTATCTTAAACCGGCGGTACTCTTTTTTATCCATGAGTCCTCCGCTGAAAACGACGAGCGATGCTGTCGCTTCTTTTTGGGCGAAGTTACTTACATCGATGCACTCGATGCGACTTAAAACAGGAAGATCGGGGTAGTACGGTAATAACAAACGCCGTAAACTTTCTATACTTTCTGTGGAAAGATTATAGGCTGGAACCGTATCAGGAGAAAACAGTTTGCGATGAAGGAGACTCTCAAAATGCATAATACGGTCGCGCACCGTTATCGCCTGCTCAAACTTTTCTTTTTTACTCAACGTTTTTAACTGTTTATATAAGTTATCTAACACTGGCCCGGTTTTCCCGTCGAGTACTTTGATAATCGATCGAATATTTCTTCTATATTCGTGCTCTTTTGCTCTCTTGTTCTTTTGTTCTTTTGTTTGCTCAATCACATTCGGACACGGATTACACAAACCGATTTTCGCATGAAAACAAGGGCGTTTGGTGATATGTTTCTGGGTGCAGAAAGGAAACACGCGCCGTATCTCACGTAAGATTTCATATACACTTTTGACCGAAGGAAACGGACCAAAGTAACGGGATTTTTTATCGAACTCCTTCCGGATTGAATAAATCTTAGGGTACTCATCTTTTATCGTAATTTTTATATAGAGAGGACTTTTATCGTCTCTCCATCGGGCGTTGTACTTCGGTTTATACTTTCGGATAAGTTGAGACTCTAAAAGAAGCGCTTTGAATTCTGAGTCGGTAAGGATATACTCAACAATGTCTGAGTTGGTAATAATTGCCGATTCTTTCGCGTCAATCCGTGCGTTTTCCCAATGGGAGATTAAACGCGCCTTTAGGTTAACTGACTTACCGATATAGACAATCTCATTTCCGACGTTGAAAAGATAGACGCCGGTAGTGGTTGGAGCTTTTGCAAACTGTTCTTTGCTTACCCTCAGTTTTATTCGTTGATTATCCATGCAGGAAAGGCTATAAAATAACTATAACCTTTCTGCGGACTAATAGTCCGCAGTTTTAATGTCTTGGTTCACATGGT
>CAZHGF010000106.1:0-3732 GCA_964531945.1 uncultured Gammaproteobacteria bacterium
GGAACGGTCATTACAATGTTACTCTGTTGAAGAATGGTTGAGACACCTGAGGGAAGGAGTTAGTCAGAACCAGGATCTTGATTGGTTCAAGTCGCGGGGTGAATGGGGTATAGCACAATTTATTTCCGCCTATATCAAAGCTCCATTTATGGATGCCGCGAATCTCATTCGTCTTTATCACAATAGAAAAATCGATCCGATTACCTATGAATTATTTAGAGAACTTCAAAAGGATACATCATTGTTTATTATGCCGGGATTTTACGGAGCAGATGGTGTGGGGCATGTTATTTCGTTTTCACGTGGAGGCTCAGATATCAGCGGAGCAATTGTCGCGCGAGGTCTCAACGCACGCCTCTATCGAAACTGGACTGATACTAACGGGATTTATGATATATCACCGAAACTTACAAATGGTACTCCAAGTACTATTGTATATATGACCTATCGCGAGGCACGGGAGTTGAGCTATCGGGGGTTTGATGTTATGCATCAGGATGCATTAATCCCTGCTGCTGAGGTTGGTATTCCAATCAATGTTCGCAATAGCTTCAATCCATCACACTCCGGGACAATCATTCGGTCACGAGAAGGTTTTCAGAGAAAAGAACGGGTTATTGGTATCGCCGGAAAAGGTGGCTTTAGCTCATATACCTTTGAAAAACTCGGTATGAATGAGGAGTCAGGAATAGCAGATGACTTATTGCGCATCTTTCGATTTCATGGAATAAGCGTTGATCATTTGGCAACCAGTATTGACCGAATGACAGTGATTGTACAAACGCCTGAAAGTTCTGACGTTCACCAAGAAATACTTGATGAATTATCATGGCTAAAACCAACAGAGCTTACGCATAAAAACAATTTAGGCGTGGTTTGTATTGTTGGTGAAGGTTTAGCAGATAGGAAGTATATCACATTGGACAAGATTGCGCGCACGCTCAGACGCGACGGTATTGAGCCACGCATCATCAGCAGTCCAGAAGATTCAATCAGTATTACGATCGGGGTTGACTCAAATAGGGTAAAGTTAGCTATAACCGCTCTCTATAAAGCCCTCATTCAGAAAGAGAAGCAATGATCGACTCTACTTCCGACAGATTATTGGCAGTCAAAAACTGAGTTCGTGTTTTGGCGGCGCCGTCGAAACCCTTACAGTACCACGCAAGATGTTTGCGGAGGGATAAAAAATGCAGTTCTGGAGTTAATTCCATAAATTTTTGGCAGTGTTCAAGAGCTGTTCTGAGTCGCTCTTCAAGCGTACTTAGCCTATTGGTAAACACCCAGGGATTTCCAAAGGCGGCCCTTCCGATAAGAACGCCATCAACATGGTATTGCTTGATTTTTTCGTGAGCGTCTGATATCGATTTAATATCGCCATTCCCAAGGAGCGTCGTCAGGGTTCCTTTCGTAAGTTGAGCTGCCTTTTCAATCTCATTCCAATCCGCTTCTCCTGAGTAGAGCTGTTTCAGAGTTCTGCCGTGAAGGCTGATATTCGCGGGATTTACTTCCAGAAGATTTGAGATCCATGACCTGGTTACTATTTCATCATACCCTATACGGGTCTTAACCGAGACGGGAAGCGGTTTGCGCGAAGAAGTTATGGAATTTTTCTCTCGGTAATGATGTATCCAATCAATTATTGACGGTTTTACTCCAACAGACTGAATAGAAGTGCCTCCCGCCCAGTCCTCAGTTCCCCGGCGGGTTTGTCTGATTATTTCCTGTGCAAGCTCTGGCTGTAAAATTAGCCCTGCTCCCCCACCCCTTTTTGCCACATGCCGGTCGGGGCATCCCATATTGATATCTATTCCATCAAATCCGAGTTCACTGATAATAAATGCCGCTTTATAGAAATCCTCAGGATTCGATCCGAATACTTGCGCTACCGTAGGAGTATCTGTCCTATGATATATAAATGCACTCAAAAGCTGCACTGCGCCATAGCTTAATCCCTCAACAGAAGTAAACTCGGTAAAGAGCACATCAGGCTTGCCATATTTATCGACAATAAACCGGAATGACGCGTCTGTCACCCCATCCATCGGTGATAAGCCGATAATAGGATGCTTTAAATCGCCCCAGAAGCCTTTTGTCATGCTTTATTATACCGCCCACGGATTAAAAATTCCCCGGCTTTGAACCTCAACCACATCCCAGTTAAAAATTGAAGCATCTCCACCCCGGGAGTGGAGGAGATTGTCATGACAATCTTTACTGTGAACTCTATATACGTTGACCTTCCCATAGCTTCTCAATTTTTCATCCTTAAGTAACTAATAGCTTGAAATCTCATCAATCCTGTTACTTCTCTTTTACCGATATATTACCGGCTTATGTATTCACCAATTTTATGATGATAACTAGTGTTATGAATTCTCAATATCAAGAATCGGTGAGAAAGAAACTGACAATTCTTACTACTACCGTATACCTTATTGTTACTTCACTTATTTCTTACCCGTTTTCAGTTTCACGGGCGGAAGAAATTGCGAACCGTCAAGAGATGGCTTCACAGATACAGGAAACAGCCGCAACTTCCACAAGTGAGATAAACCAGAGTTCTCAACCACAAACCGGAGCAACGACAGAAAATACCAATACCGGTGATAATGTTACGGCGAGTGGCTCGAATAACCAAAAGCAGGAAACGGAAGTGAACAATCAAAATGCCGCAGCGGTTAGTCAAACTGCCACCGCAGCCGCAAACACGGGTAATAATGAAGCAAGCAGAAATATCAGCTTTGGCGGAAATGCGGGAGCAATACAAACTGGAAACGCGGCGGTAAATACGGAAAGTACGGTTATTGCAAATAATAACACTTCGGGTATTTCCGGAACGGGCGCGGGAGCTCCGGCACAGTCTGGAGTGACAAATACCGGAAATAACCTTACTACATCCACTTCTTCCAGTTCCCAGCAACAGACACTGGTTAATAATGGCAGCGCTACAGTTGTGAATCAAGCATCGAATGCATCTGCAAATACCGGTGAAAATGTTGCCGATCGGAATATCAGCTTTGGTGGTACTTCAGGATCAATTACAACCGGTAACGCTTCTACTAATACAAATCACCTCGTCACCGCTAACGGAAGTGTGACATTAGTAGGTGGAAGCTCTAACGGAAATGGACCCGGAAGCGGCGCTTCAATCATCCTTGCCAATACTGGAGATAGCGCGCAGTTTCAATCAACGAATCAGGCACAGAACATGACGGCGGTCAATAACAATAACGCGGCATATATTGCCCAGTCATGCGGGGTGTTACAAGCACTTTCGACTACCACCAATACCGGCTGTTACGCAGATACCGGCAATAACTCGGCAGACAGAAATATCGCATTTGGTGGAGACGCGGGAGTAGTGCAGACGGGTAATGCTTCCCTTGACGTCATGATGTATGCTGACGCCAATAAGAACTACTCAACGATATCGGGCGTTGATCCTTCCCAGATAACTGCTCTGTACGCGGTAAACACCGGAGACAATATAAATGCGAGGGTTGATTCATCGAGCCAGTCGAGTACAACCATCAATAACGATAACAACGCTTCGATATACCAAACCGTTAATGCCTACGCGAATACCGGGAATAATACCGCAAACAGAAATATCAGCTTCGGCGGTAACGCAGGCGCAATTCAGACAGGGGACGCAACAATAAGTATAAAAATGGTTGCCAATACCAATGCAAACGAGAATGAAATAGCAGCGAATTCACACCCGACACC
>CAZHGF010000107.1:0-3663 GCA_964531945.1 uncultured Gammaproteobacteria bacterium
TGCATCGGTGAAACGGACCGATGCAGAGGAGAAGAAAGAAGCAGGTACGTTCAGGGTCATCGGTCAAAATCATACCTACCCGTACCTGGCCGCAAAAATCTATCCATCTTTTGACATTCATGGTATTATCGCCGGTTATACCGGTCCTGGCTCAAAAACGGTGATTCCGCGATCTGCCCAATGTAAGTTCTCCTTTCGGCTGGTTGAGCATCAAAATCCGGAAAAAATTGAGAAGCTCATAAAAACATTTATTAAAAATGAGTTACCTGAAGGAGTCAAATATCAACTGACAGTAAACAGTAAGGACGCGCCGTTTTATACCGATAGTAACAACGAATATGTGAAAAAAACAAAGGATATTTTACAGTCGGTATTTAAACATACACCGTTACTGAACCGATCCGGTGGGTCGATTCCTGCCGCTGAGATGTTTCAGCGGCTTTTCAAAAGACCCATAATCCTTACCGGCTTTACCTTACCGGATGAGAATCTTCACGCGCCCAACGAGAACTTTGACGAGGAAATGTTCTGGAAGGGGATCGAGGCATTGAAGAAGATGTACCGCAACGTCTAATTTGTAAGGTACACCCCGCGGGTGTCCGCGTATGCAGTGATTACAATAGATGTTTTATCTGGTTCAATTTTCTTTGATAATCTACCTGATTTCTCAAGAAAGAATCATATTTTTCTAATGAGTTGAAGTAGCTCAGTATTTTTTGTGTATTTACAAAACGATTGCGTTCAGGGTGATAATACATCTGGTAGGATGTGAGAGGAGAGTCTTTTAATTGTTCAAAAGGCACCAGATACGCAGTAACAGGGTTCAGGTGAATGTATCGTGAAACATGGATAAACTCTTCATTAGAATTAATTTGCTTTGCTTTATATCTATCATAAAATAAACGTCCTTCTCTTTTCCTTAATCCATTGAAATTTTTAGCGAAACTGTTTTGAAGGTTGCTAATGAATCTATTGATTCCGTCTTCTTTTTGTTGTTTTAATAAGAAATGGTGATGATTAGGCATCAATGAGTAACTGTATATTTCAACGAGTGGAGCATTATTCGTTATTATTGATTTCCAATAGTCAGATTGTAGTGGAGAAGGTAGCTCTCGAAATTTAGAGAACCTTATCGGTTGGGGAAACCGATAGTAGTCGATAATTTTCAAAGAAAAATTAAGAAGTGGCAAAGTGTTAAATATCAAAGTTTTCGCAATGGTTCGATTAAATACGTGATATATTCCACCCGTTGTTGGTTTAATTCTCTTTAAAGTCATATGAAAAGCATAATAAACACCCCGCGGGTGTATTTTCTATAGCATATAGTCAACAAAAGTGCGTAATATGGTAAAGACACCCGCGGGGTGTCCGAGAGATCGGCGTTCCTTTATCTCTTAAAACAACATGATATAATCGTCTATATGAAAAATTTTCATTACCTTGACGGGAAATGGGTGGAGAGTGATGGCCTTAAGATTTCTGCTTTTGATTTATCAGTGCTTCGAGGATATGGTATCTTTGATTTTTTACGCACCTATAATCACAAACCATTCGGTCTGAAAGAACACATTGATCGTCTGTATAACTCCGCGCGGATCTTAGGCCTTCCGATGCGGTGGAAGCGGGAGGAAATAACACGGATTATCGCGGAAGGTCTGAAAAAGAACAAGCGGGTATACCCGGATTTTAATATTCGAATCGTCGTCACCGGTGGGGTGGGTCCTGATTCAACCACCCTGGGTGAGCCGAGTTTGATCGTCATTTTCAGTGCTGCCATTGATTATCCTGACACTTTTTATGAAAAAGGAGTGAAAATCATCACCCATCAGTATATGCGCAATCTTCCCGACGCCAAAACGCTCAACTATCTCATCGGAATACAAGTACTTCAGAAAGCAAAAAAAGAGGGAGCGGTGGAGGTTGTTTACGTATATAACAACGGGAAAATTTATGAAGGAACGACCAGCAACTTTTTTGCAGTCAAAGACGGAGCTCTCCTGACACCCAAATCAGACATTCTCGTCGGCGTGACGCGAAGGGTCATTTTTGAGCTTGCAACCAAACTCAAGATACCCCTAAAAGAGGGAAATTTATACTATAAGGATATAAGATCATTCGATGAAGTATTCATTACTGCCTCCAATAAAGAAGTGATGCCGGTGGTAAAAATTGATGATAAAAGAGTGAGCGATGGAAGAATTGGCGCGATAACAAAACTTCTTATCACCGAATACAGAAAACTTACAAAGCAATAATATATTCCCTCAAACTTGCACAACTTCTTCTTTGATGGTATACTATCGGACTATTCTTTATGGTACGTAAACAAGAATGTCAGTCCTCATTTCATGCTCCTGAAAATTTTAATGGTTTTGTCATCCCTCCTGTAATTCAAAAGGGATTAAGGGAATTGCGTCAAAAAACAACAGAACCATTAGTTGGCCATAGTCGATCAATTGGTGGCGTAGTCGCATTACTCGGTTTAGCAAATCCATCATTTTCTCCCGAAGGATTCACCCGTGATGTTGAACACGCGCTGAAGAATACGGAAGCAGGTATTACCCGTAGCGTCGAAAGATTTGCACAGAGTGTTGAAAACACCGTGCGAGTAGATCCGGCTGTCGCTCATGAGATTACACCAACCACCGACAGTGGATCGCGGGTATTTGGTCGTACTACTCGGATAACACAGGCAGAGTATAGTCATTTTATAGAGCAACTTGATGCGGAGATTATTCCAGGTAATACCACCTATAAAGGCGTTGTTATAACTGATCTTACCCGCTACAATGGCGCGCTGACAAAGTATCCAAATATCTCGATGGAGGGATACTTTAAGAATATCGGCGATGAACTCACCGCGCTTCTTCCGGGATATACCGTGACGATTGATACCCTTGCCATCGGTGAGGACGCGCTCGTCGGGACGACCGGTGTTCATACTCCTCATTATAATGAACCGGCGGAGTTTATATCAGGGCAGAATAGGGGACCGGTGAGTGTTGATGGGTACATTGTTGTTCCCAACTCCACCCTTGCTTCAGATGGCAATGGCGATCACATTCGAACAGTCCTCGATATTCGCGATGCTGCGATTGGGGTCTTGCGAATGCCCCAGCCGGCAAAAGCGAATGTGCTTGAATCAACATTTGCCGCGTCTGCTCCAAGCCTTTATAGTCGCGTCTCAACCGCGGTGAGGCGAGGAATACAGCACCAGAATTTAGAACATCTTTATGGGATAGGAACATTTGGAAGTGGGATAGTCGATCTCGTCGCAAGTCCGGGAGCGGGAAATATCGGTGTTCTGAACAGAAAAATTATTGAAGCTCGGACGCGAAATGGTAGCACCCATAATCATGGGATAACATCTTACGGGTCTCGGTATATTCCCGCGGGAGAATCCTCATTCTATACGGCAAATTTTAAAACGAGGGATGGAGCTACTATCGTGACGCCGTCCTTGGTGAAAATTTATCGTACCGATTCGAACGGAATCTTAAGTGATACACCGGTACTGACGCTTACGGATTTTAACCGTGTCGCAAAAACATCACTCTTTACTATTTTATCCCAGGGAATCGCATCAGAAGAAGGAAATCTCTTTATCGAAACCGATCAAGGGAGTCAAGGGTGGCGGGCGGGGGAATTTTTCTCGGGAGGGGG
>CAZHGF010000108.1:0-3656 GCA_964531945.1 uncultured Gammaproteobacteria bacterium
AAAACAATGCTCAAAAATAACGTTTTGCGGGAAAAACACCAGACAGTTTTTACAGAAAAAAATGTCGATATATCAGGATAAGTCGGCATTTCAACCGTGTCGCTTTATTTTACTCGTAGATTGTTTAATAAATTAGAACAAAAGGAATAAACAAACAATATATAACGCTCCATATTTAATTGAGTACTTTTGCACCAATAGATGAAGAAGTTATTAAAACGAAAAAATTTCACCGTGAGTTCATCAGTGTGGATAAGTCGACAGCAAAACTTACCAATAGCAATAAGTCTGCGGGAAAAAAGAACATAGCCGGTGGAACAACAGTCATACGGACTCTTGAATCATTTGTAAAGAAAAGTAAAGTACAACTATACCAATCTCCACTTACCCAAATCATACTTGATAAGGTGAGTGGCCGCGTATTTGCATTGACTCCTTTATTCTTACATTTCTATGGTATCGTTGTGCTATGACCCCTTAGAGGCACGACGGAGACCATTTGAGTGTTCCGCTGGGACACCCATTTGTCAAAGGGATGGGTACTGTTTTCTCGTTCACGGATTGTTACGGGCTTTAAGAGACTATTCTGATGAATCATGGATCTTATATCTTCTCAATACCGGGAGAGCGATTGATGACGGTCAATGCAAAAAACCAGAACTTGCCCGATCTGAAATGAGGGATTGCATACGGCAAAGACCCCCGTCTCAGAGAGAGAAAGATCGCATGCAGTCTTCATATATACGATGGGATCCGGAAGAACTGAAGAAGTATGGTATTTAACTGAAAGCGTTCTGAATAGTATAATAGGATTATGGTATCACCACTGTTTAGAACTTCCTATAGGTCTAAAATTTCAAAAGCACGACTCGGGACAATCACCACCGATCATGGGATAATACAAACTCCAGCATTTGTTCCGGTAGCAACAAAAGGTACGATAAAATCTCTTTTCCCGTCACTTCTTGCGGAAATCAAGACGCAGGTTGCCTTTGTAAATACGTATCACTTAGTTACTCATCCGGGAGCCGATATTATTGAGAAGGCGGGAGGGATACATAACTTCTCAAAGTTAAATATACCGTTAATGTCTGATTCCGGAGGTTTTCAGGTGTTTTCACTCGCCCGAAACAAAAGAGAGAATCAATCCATGAAGCATGAAACATGGAACATGAAACAAGATGCTAAGAGAGGCGGAAAATTTAGAGGGGGAGGTGGAGTAGTAGGAAAACAGGCGATGCCGACAGATGATGGGGAAGCGTTAGTAGAAAAAATCTCGGAGGATGGAGTGATGTTCCGGTCTACCATTGATGGAACTCTCATTGAGTTTACGCCGGAAAAGTCTATTCAGTATCAAAAACAGATTGGAGCAGATCTTATTATGGCGTTTGATGAGTGCACCTATTATCCCGCAACCCACGAGTACGCGCAGAAATCAATGGAACGGACACAGAGGTGGTTGGAACGGTGCATAAAAGATTTTAGAGTTCATAGTTCATCGTTCACCGTTCACGGTTCACAGAAAAGTGTGATGATCCCTGAACGCTTGACGATGAACCAATATTTATACGGTATCATCCAAGGGGGAACGTATGAAGATTTAAGAAAAGAATCGGCTGAGTTTGTGACAAAACAGGATGTAGACGGCGTCGCAATCGGTGGAGTAGCAGTCGGGGAGAGTAAAGGCGAGATGCGGCAACAGGTACAGTGGGTAGCGGATTATCTTCCTGAAAATAAGCCAGTGCATCTGCTTGGTATAGGACATGCTGATGACATTATTGATTTAGTGAAGTATGGTGTGGACACGTTTGATTGTGTGGAGCCGACGCGATTGGCACGAATGGCAGGAGTGTATGATTTAGCACGGGTCCTGTCACTTGTTAATCCTCCCACCGGTGCTCTCCGCCAAAGGCGGACTGCGCGCCGTCGGGATCCCTCCACTCGTGACACCCGCGCTAAGAAGTTGTATGAAATCGATATTACAAAGGCGGTATATAAAAACAACTTAGAAAAGCTGGACGAGGGTTGCAATTGTTACGTCTGTGAGAATTTTACAAAAGCATATGTACGTCATTTGTTCAAACAACGGGAACTTCTCGGGTATAGCTTGGTAACGTATCATAATTTGTGGGTGATGGAAAGGTTGATGGAGGAAATCAGAGCGAAGATTAAAAATGATTTACTATAATAAATCCTAATGACAAAATTCCATATCAAATCAATATCAAATATCAAAATCTGAATGTCAAATATAATTGAACTTTGTTATTTTGATTTGACTTGTTCATTTGAGCTTTGTCATTTAAATTTCTCGATAAAAAACTATATATGACAAAAAAATCCTTTAATCTCGCAAGGCACTTAAAAGAAGAGCACAAGGTTTCTCCGTTCTCAACCTACCTTCGTGAAATAGTCTATGGGGGAAATGATGGAATAGTGACTACCTTTGCTGTCGTTGCCGGTTTTGCCGGAGCTCAAGCCCAAAATATCGGTAGTCTTCCGATACTCGCCGTCTTGCTTTTTGGATTCGCGAATCTTTTTGCGGATGGGACTTCAATGGCCTTGGGAAATTTTCTTTCTACTCGTTCAGAACAGGATGTATACCGATCTGAAAAGCGCAAAGAACTCCACGAAATGCGCCATAATTCGAAAGTGGAGCGAGAGGAATCTCTCGAGATACTGCGGCAAAAGGGGTTTACAGAGGAACACGCAAAAAAACTGGTTGACATATACGCGACCAATGAAAAATACTGGCTGGACTTTATGATGAGTCAGGAACTTGAGATGTCGAATCCTGAGAAAGACAATCCAACCGCGACGGCTCTCGCGACATTTACATCGTTCATTTTTTTTGGCATGATTCCGCTCATTCCTTATATTTTAAACCGTAATGTAAGTAATATATTTACTCTCTCCATCTTTGCAACCACAGGAGCGCTTATTGCGCTCGGATTTTTACGGTGGAAAGTGACGAAGCAGGGGATTGTCCGGTCAATCGGTGAAACGCTCTTCTTGGGAGGAACTGCTGCGAGCGTAGCTTTCTTCATAGGAACATTCTTTCGTATATAACATTTGTGTGCTTCCTAACTCTTAAGTGAGCCTATATGAGGGTGGGGCACACTGTCCATCTGGAACCATATGATTTTGAGTCGGCAGCGTAAGCGTAATTAGGAAAATAATGGGAAACTCCTTTGGAATGTTTCAAAATCAACCTCGTTTTTTCCTTCAAGCTGGACTTTTTTTATGACAAACTTCTCGACGCTCCCGACTAAGTCGGGATTGTTCGAAGGATTACGATGGACCACTACGTCAGTGATCTTCAGTCGTTTTTGCTCTCCCTTTATTGAAACATACGTCCATATCCCCGGCCAAGGGTATATTGCTCGGAAAAGATTGTAAAAGGTGGCGGGGGAGGGGTGGGGGAGTGGGAGAGCGCATTTTACATAGTACTCAGTAAGGATATTCGGGAAATATGCGGGAATTATTTTGTCTCCTTTCACCAGCTTTTTGATCCTTTCAAAGGGAATAAAGCCATCATTTTTATGGAGGAGTTTCGTGTAGGTTGCTTGAGAATGGTTTTGTTCACAGGTCGGGACAACCCTCGGGATGTCCCTATAAGAGGCAATAATTTTTTTAAACAACCCAAACCCCAGCTC
>CAZHGF010000109.1:0-3623 GCA_964531945.1 uncultured Gammaproteobacteria bacterium
TCCGTTTTGAGCGGCGGTTTCATAATGCCAAATGATCTGAGGGTTTTCACATCATTTTCAGTAAGGAATAAATGATGCGGGCAAACTCCACAGGTAATTGGCAACCCCTGATTTTTACCTTCTATAATTTTTGAGAGTTCATACTCACTACTTACATGGCAGAAATGCGTCTGTTTTTTTGTTTTACGGACTACACTGAGGACCATATTAACTTTTTCTTCTTCCGAGTGAACAAGCACAGGAGATAGATTATTCCAATGGTTGTAAATTTTTTCTAACGTCACATCATCAATGAGGAAATGACCAGTCGTCACATTCAGGTACAGCTTTATTCCCCATACTTTATCCTTAACTTTCTTAAACTCCTCAAAATTGTCTCCGAGCGATCCAAAGTAAAATCCGATGTTGCAGACTGCTTTTTTCTGCGCCGATTTTATTTTTTCTTCCAACCGTTGTTCTGTAGTAATTAGTGCTTTATTATTCGGCATGTCAAAAACGGTAATGAACCCACCGGCCAACGCTGCGGCTGTTCCGGTATAAAAATCTTCTTTCTCTGTCTGACCAGGATCACGAAGATGGACATGGATATCGATGAGACCGGGAAGAAATACCATACAATATCTGGAACTTAGAGTATAGATTTAAGAATGAATTATGAGTGGTAAATTTTTAATTCTTAATGTAATTCTCAATTATTAATTCTGAGTTCTCAACTCTCATTTATACTCACTCCACGCCTTCACGTCAAGGTCAGTTACACGATGACTGGTTATCGCGTCAACAAATAACTCTGCCTTCTGCCGGTCAGTAAAAATGTAAATATTATGATCAATGGCAGCTCGGCGAATCGTATAGTGGTCACCGATATCAGGTTGCAGCTGAACATCCGGCAGATTGATCGCCAGATCGATTTTTCCCGTTTGGAAGTACGTCAAAACATTGGGTGTCTTTTTATCATGAATTTTATAGAGCCGTTTTGTTTTCACCCCGTTATGTTTTAAAAATTTTGATGTTCCTTCGGTCGCGTATATCGGCAGTCTCAGTTTTGAGAGTTGAATCGCCGATTCCAGAAAAAGTACTTTATTCTCATATCCCCCGAGTGATAAAAAGATCCCTTTTTTCGGAATCTTGGCGCCGACGCTGAGTTCGGATTTTAAGAAAGCTTCTTCGATGCTATACCCGAAACACGCCACCTCACCCGTCGATGACATCTCCACTCTCAGTGTTGGATCAGCGCCTTCCAATCGTGAAAACGAGAACTGTGCCGCTTTTACCAGCATATACGGGAGATACTCAATGGGTATTGGTTTTGCTTTTCCAAATAACGCATCAACAATCGCATGCGCAAAGTTGACCCTGGTTGCCTTTGAGATCATGGGGAAGGTGCGCGAAGCACGCACGTTAATCTCAATCACATAAACCCTGTTTCCTTTTCCTAAATACTGAATATTAAAGGGGCCGGTGATATCGAGTGCCCTCGCAAGCTTATGAGCAATATCTTCGATCTGTTTCTGGGTCTGAAGATACATTTTCTGCGCCGGATACACAATCGTCGCGTCGCCCGAGTGAACACCTGCATGTTCGATATGTTCAGATGTGGCATACGCCATGATCTCACCTTTTTGCGCGACGGCATCAAGCTCGATTTCCTTCGCCTCGTTCATAAACTTAGAGACGGTAATCGGATACTCAGTGCTTACCACGACCGCCCGTTTGATAAATGTTTTCAACTCGGCTTCGTTATAGCACACACTCATTGCGCTTCCTGATAATACATACGAAGGGCGAATAAGCACCGGATATCCGACTTTCTGAGCAAATTTCAACGCTTCACCTTCTGTCGTAAACTTATTCCACACTGGCTGCGGGATACCAAGATCATCCAGGAGCTGTGAAAATTTATTCCGGTCCTCTGCCCGGTCTATATTTTTTGCGTCAGTCCCTGAGATTGAAACCCCGTGAGTCGCTAATTTATGGGCTAAATTATTTGGTGTTTGCCCGCCGACTGAGATCACTACCCCGTGCGATTGTTCAAACTCGTAAATATCTACAACCCGCTCAAAACTCAGTTCCTCAAAATAGAGTCGATCTGATATATCGTAGTCTGTGGAAACCGTTTCCGGATTGCAGTTTATAACAATCGATTTCTTATCGTATTTCTTGAGCGCCATTGCGGTATTGACACACGTCCAGTCAAACTCGACCGAGGAGCCAATGCGATACGGCCCAGAACCGAGCACCATGATGCCTTTTTTACTCAGCGGTTCAACATCGTGATGGCTGCCATGGTAGGTCAAATAGAGATAATTTGTTTTAGCCGGCATTTCTCCCGCCAGAGTATCGATCTGGAATACTGAGGGAACTATCTTATACTTTTTTCGCATATTTCTTACTTCGTGCTCTTTTTTTCCTGTTATTCTACCAATATGCTTATCCGAAAAGCCGAGTTGTTTGAGATAGAGGAGGAATTCCTTCGATTCTGGATGCGTCCGACGTTCGTCGGGCTTACCAGAATGACGTTTTGTTAATTGTTGTTCCGCTTTCACAATCTCTTCAATCCGGTACAAAAACCATCTATCAATACCGGTGAGCTTATAGATCGTATCAACCGATATCCCTCGCCGTAATCCTTCCGCAATGGCAAATAATCGCTTTGGAGTCGGTACTTCCAGATATTTCATAAATTCTTTTTCGTCTTTCGGAAAATGATTTTCTGTTAGGCCTTCAGCGCCGATATCCAGCATCCTCACTGCTTTCTGAATCGCCTCTTCAAACGATCTTCCGATTGCCATCACCTCTCCTACCGACTTCATGCTGCTGCCGATCCGCTCCTCTACGCCCCTGAATTTTTCAAGATCCCACCGCGGAATTTTTACGACCAGATAATCAAGCGCCGGCTCAAAACAGGACTGCGTAACCCGAGTAACCTGATTTTTTATCTCTGTTAAGTTTTTCCCCAGTTGCAGTTTTGCCGCGACATAGGCCAAAGGGTATCCGGTCGCCTTTGAGGCAAGCGCGGACGATCGGGATAACCGGGCGTTGATCTCAATGACGTAGTATTCAATCGGTGGGATGTCGGATGTCAGATGACTGATGTCTGACCTCTGGGATCTGTGATCGGTCATCTGAGATCTGGCATCGGGGATCGGATTGAGGGCAAACTGGACATTGCACTCTCCGACTATCCCGATACTGCGCACAATCTCAATTGACTTCATCCGCAGATAATGATACTCAAAGTTGGTAAGCGTCTGGCTGGGAGCGACCACGATTGATTCACCGGTGTGGATCCCTAAGGGATCAAAGTTTTCCATATTACACACCGTCACGCAGTTATCATATTTGTCCCGCACCACCTCGTACTCAATTTCTTTGTAATGATGGAGGTATTTTTCAATAAGCACCTGGGGAGAAAACGCTAATGCGTTGGAAACTATTTTTTTCAGTTGCTGTTCATTGTGCGCAATACCCGGTTTTTGGCCTCCCAGTGCGAAAGCAGCACGTACCATAACAGGGTACCCGATTTGGTGGACATACTCAACCGCTTCTTTCTCTGACTTTGCCGCCAAGCTTGGCGGAGTGGAAACATGGATTTTCCTCAGGTGATTTGCAAATTTCTCACG
>CAZHGF010000110.1:0-3516 GCA_964531945.1 uncultured Gammaproteobacteria bacterium
CCCGATCTGTGGACATTTACAAAAAAATCCGAACCTCCTTTCAATCGTCGCATCGCATCGAATGATGGCCGCCTCCGCTTTGCTTCGGCGGCCTTTGTTATTGATAATCGCTCGGCCGCAGGCCAACCGCTCTAAAACCGGAGGCTCGAACAAGTCGCCAGAGGCGACTCAAAAACGCAAAAATTTTCAAAGAACTTTTTTAATCCTTATACTATTAAATCTAGGAACTCATCAAGCTTTCCGCTTTCAACAAATTTACTAAATCCTCTAGAATCAAAGAATGTTTCTATACTATTTTGAAATTGTGGCACAGCATCCATGAATTTTCTTTTTGTTTCTGCTGTCCTATTTTCTTCTCGACCTACTAACATAACATGTGCGCTTCGTACATGACTTTTTAATAAATCAAGTAAATCCTGATCGTTTCCACTAGTACCAATAATTAAATAATTATGGCAGCTAGGTAAAAATTCCTTAGCTTTTTCCTGATGTGACGCGGGACAATTGATATCATATTTTCCATCAACGGGTACAGTTATAGCTGGATAGACAAATGAATTACCAATGCTTTTCACACCATAGCCACCCATGACAGTCATAGTAAACTCTTTTTGCAAAGGAAGTGGTGTAGCTACTGTTTTTAACATTTGGAAATATTTATCATCAGTTGGATCTTGAACTTGAGTTTCAAATAAATGATACCAATTCGTAGAACCATGAAGCTTTATGAGAGACCACCCATTTTCGTTGATATATTGCTCCTCGCTTGCAAAATCAATTCCGAAGTTGCGTGAAAGGGGTATTTCTAATAAGGTATCGTAATTTAGGGTTAAGAACAAAACTTCATCAAGTTTATCTGTGGCTAATGTAACAAGGTTATTGTACTCATCTGGCTGTTTAGTAAAAAGTGACGATATTTCACCAAATAAGTTATTCAAATAAAGAGGTACCTGTAAAAAATTTCTTGTAATTATACTTTCTCTGCCGCTGTTTAGGATAGTTTCATATTCTTTTAGTATCTGCTCAAGTCCAATACCTTCCCTGTTTTGTCTGATCTTTCTATCAATAACACTTGCTAGATTTTCAGCAAGAGGGAATTTGTTAAGTATTCGTCTAAACTCTGAATTTCCACGGAATATATCTGCTGCCAAGGGTGGTCTATATCCTTGGTTATCTAATGCCTTTGGATCTGGATTTAAGCTATGTGAAGCCCCTGCTCCCAGTATAATCACGAGTTTTTTCATTATTAATCTCCGCTATAATTCTCTACTTCCTTAATAAACCCCGAGAAAATATCCTTTATTTGCTTTTTTGAGAGAGAGGTAAATAGTTTATATCCGCCTACTGCATTTGCTCTTCTCATTAACAATCTTACCTTACCTTCCTTTTTGGTTCGGAATAAGTCTTTATTCTCATTTACAAACTCCAGAATTGCATGGGTAAATTCTCTGTTTCTTCCTTGTACACCCCCGATAACGGTTCTATAAAAATCCAGCATGGTAAATAGTTGTCTGGTCAATTCGTAAGGATCATTTCTCTTTTCGTCATATGTTAAGTGACAACCCCACCACAAAGACGATATCCCGTTTCTGGCTAAATCTGCCGCTCCTACATTTTTAACAAACCAGTGTTCTAAAATAAAAGAACCTCTTTTCTCTTTCTGTAGCTCCTCAATGGGCCATCTGCGTTTCATATACTTCCAGAATGTAACATGGGTAAGATACGTCCAAAAACCTGGATCGGAAGCCTTAATAAGCGGTAAATCATTAAATGCTTCAAATAACTTTTTTGCATTTTCGAAATTGAATAAGTTTTTCCCATCAGGAATTAGGAGGTTGATTTCATCTGGAACAACAAGACGCGCATCGATTAAACAATTTTCTTCCTTAATGGGGAAAACATTTTCTTCATACAATTTTAATGTTACTTCTTTACCTTCTGATAACCCTTTTACCAGCTCGTTTATGACGATTGACTTAAATACTTTTTGATACGCCATTTTATTAATCCTCTCCTTGTTTTGTTGATAGGATCTCTATTGATGAAAGCATTTTACTTATCGGTCCTCCTATCATTTTTTGAGCAATATCCGGGATGTTTTCTGGCTGCCATAAGGAGCGAATTTCGTCATCGTTAACTCTGCGTGAGTCAAGTACTTGAAACCATTTCCGTTCTCTATAATCTTGGGCCCTTTCTGCGGACATCATCTCATTAAGAGCAATTATTAGCGCGGCAAGCACAATAGATGCATGATAAATGGGGGTGAAACTGTCATTTTCCTCTTTGTAATTTTCGTACTTGATATAATCGGTTTTGGATAGTGTAATATAAATAATATCGCCGTTAAGGTTAAACATTGCAGTCCCTTCTTCTCGCTCCGTATCTTTCTCTATCTTCATAATGTTAAATAATCTTCTCAAGTCTTCCCATAATATTTCTGCATTAAAAGAAGTTGTGCCTGCATATCCGATAACATCACCTTCGTTAATTTCAAAAGAAGCATCGGCATAATCGAAATTTGCACCAATGATTTTGTAGTCTGGTATTTTTATGTTGGAGGTTATATAGAAAGAGATATAAACCTTTCCTCTTAGATTATTTTTTTCTATCTCAATTTCAAATTGATTTTTTGTAAAAAGGAAGGATTTTCTATAAAAGGTGGCGGGGCACTCAATTTCTATATTGAAACTGGCTTCGCCCTTAGATATTAATTCTTCCAGCGTTTCGTTTGTAAGAATAAAATTTATAGCTAATCTTGTTAATTCCTCGCCCTCATTTTGATAGATGTTAAAACCGTCTTCCGCGATTTTGAATACTCCCGCAACATCGTCTCCTCTTCCCAAGACTGGATGAGGTAATAGCAAATTATTAATTTTCATAGGCTCTTAGGTTTAACGAATACTTTCCAGGCTCATCAAACAAAATTTTTACTTTGAGTTCACCTTCGTCTGGAATCATAATGTTTTTTATAAAATTGCGATCGATATCAAAGTTTTTCCCTTTCTCATCGGTAGCAGCTTTTATATTTACGGTGTCAAACGAATCCTCCGTACCTACTCTTACTTCCAAGTTAAATTTATCTCCTTTATCTCCCGCAATGAATACCGTATGTCTTGGATAAGTTTCGTTTCTCTCTGCATAGGATCGCCTAAACTTAATGTTTCTATTAACTTTTATAATTTTGGATCCTTTATCTTCTGGATGAACAGGGATACGTTTACCTCCACGTCCGCCACCCTGACCTTCATTCCCACCAAGTTCGCCTGCAGTATATGTGGGGATGGTAACCTGTACATTTATTTTTGGCTGTTTCCCCATAATATTTTCCCCTCTGATTATCGAGCCGGTTTCTTCCTGGACTATTTGACTTTCTATACTTTCTGGACTTCCAGATTTATCGGGGTCGTTATCGTCTGCCGGCGAGTAAAAATATTTATCGAGATCTTTTATTGTTGAGGTAGTCGATTCTACAGATGCTGTAAGTTCGGTAAGACTCTCATCTATAAAATTTTCCAA
>CAZHGF010000111.1:0-3366 GCA_964531945.1 uncultured Gammaproteobacteria bacterium
GTAAGTATACAAATCTTTTGAAAACGAAAAATATCGGCCTCGACCGGAAAGTGCTTGCGCAAATTGCCGCCGAGTATCCCAAGGCGTTTGAGAAATTCGTCACCGCTCTTAAGTAATTCTCCCTCTGTCATCAGAAGATGCTGAAATAAATTCAGCATAACATTATTCTCACCTCCGAAGCTTTGATTTTATTTTGTAGGGACAGGTCGCGACCTATCCCTACTAACCAATCGTCAATTTGAAACCTCCGGTAGGTATCTACCACTAAAAATCAAGTCTGCGTGGTATATAATCTACTTATATGAAACCGGAGGATGTACTCTCTACTCTTAGCAATGACCTAAGTTCTACAACTTCACTACAGGATATCGAAAACGCAATAGTGAAATATCTGGGACGACAGGGAATCATCAATGCGTTATTGAAAAAAATAAACGAAGTATCCGCAGAGAAAAGAAAGGAATATGGATCTCAAATAAATATCCTAAAAAAAGAAATTGAGCAAAAACTTCACGAGAAAAAACAGGAACTGCTCAAAACAGTATCAGAAAAAAAAACAATAGACGTTAATCTTCCGGGGGCACCATATCACAAAGGAAGTCTCCATATGGTAACTCTCGCTATAGAAGAAATCAGCAGAATCTTCGAGCGCATTGGCTTTATCCGCATGTCCTATCCTGAAATCGAGTGGGAGTATTTCTCATTTGAGTCGCTCAACATGCCTCCGAATCACCCGGCGCGAGATGATTTTGAAACCTTTTTTGTAAAAGCAAAACCACACCCGGAATACGGAAAAATGGTACTTTCACCACACACCTCATCTGGTCAAGTACGTGAAATGTGGCGGCTCGGAAAACCGCCAATCCGCATGATCAATATTGCAAAATGTTATCGACCCAACTGGGATGCTACTCATGTACCGATGTTTCACCAGTTTGAGGGCGTATGTATCGATACTGATATCAATATCACCCATCTCAAAGGCACAATCGATTATTTTGCAAAGGAGTTTTTCGGGGAAAATCGCAAGACAAGACTTCGGCCATTCCATTTTCAATTTACCGAGCCGTCATTTGAGGTAGATATTACCTGCGATGTGTGTGATGGTACAGGAATTGTCAACTCAGGATGGGGTTCTTCGAATTGGGGAGAACCATTTGGAAGCTCAAAAACTCAAAAATGTAAAGTCTGTAAATCAGGCTGGCTTGAACTGGGGGGAGCGGGATTTATTCATCCGAATGTCTTAAACGAGGGAAAAATAGATATCCATAAATACCGCGGCTGGGCATTCGGCATCGGTGTCGAACGGGTAATGATGATGAAAGGAGACATTAAGCTGGATGATTTGAGAATATTGTATAGCGGAGACATTCGGTTTTTAGAGCAATTTTGAACATGTATCATGAAGCATGAATCATGAAACAAAAAATGCTTCACCGAGTGTGCCTCTGTTTCATGTTTTATGTTTCAGGATTCATGAACTATGAACATCAAAATCACTTACAGCTGGCTTCTTGAATATCTGGATACAGACGCGACTCTCGAGGAGCTGCAGAAGTATCTCTCGCTCTGTGGCCCGTCAATTGAGCGGGTTGAAAAAGCAGGTAACGACTATATTTTTGATATTGAAGTCACCTCAAATCGGGTGGATATGGCATCAGTATTTGGTATCGCTCAGGAAGCGCAAGCGATACTGCCACGATTTGGGAAAAAAGCTCATATTAAAAGTGACCCGCTTGATAATTACTCTTTTAACGTCATTCTGGGGATCCCGCCTCCGCCAGCTGGCGGAGCGGGAGACTCCAGAATCCCTTCGACAGGCCAAGAACAAACTGATTCTGGACAAACCCTTCGACAAGTTCACAGTGAGCAAGGCCGAACTGCTCAGAGCATAGCCGGAATGATGAAGCGATTAGATATTAAAATCAAAAATCCCGATCTCTGTTCACGCTTCACAGCGATGGTATTTTCCAATATTGCCATCCGTAAATCTCCTGAAATAGTGAGCAAACGTCTCCAGATGTGCGGTGTTAAATCAATCAATAACGTTGTTGATATATCAAATTATCTGATGCTCGCGCTTGGCCAACCGACCCATATTTTCGATTATGATGGAATTGGAAAGGGAACCATGATTTTACGGGAAAGCAAGAAGGGAGAAAAAATAACTACTCTTGATGAAAAAGGCTTCGCGCTGCCTGGAGGCGATATTGTCATCGAAGATGGAAGCGGAGATATCATAGACCTGTGCGGTATTATGGGCGGACTCAACTCATCAGTCAAAGATACGACAAAAAATATTGTTCTTTTTGTGCAGACATATAATAAGGCAAGAATAAGAAAAACATCCATGACAACCAGTCAGAGAACCGTTGCCGCTACTTATTTTGAAAAGGGACTTGATGAGGAGCGGGTTGAGCCGACGTTTGCCTATGGGGTTGAGCTTCTGGAAAAATACGCCGGTGCGAAACCAGCTTCAGCGCTTTATGACATTTACCCTGATCCCTATAAAACACGCATTCTTTTAGTCAAGCATGAAGAGATTAGCCGTGTTATGGGCGTTTCAATCGAAAGCAGTGAAATTATATCTATCCTGAATAACCTCGGGTTTGAAACGCAGAAACGGTCAAATGATGTCTACCAGATTATGATTCCCTCATGGAGAAGTGATGATATTGAGCTTCCTGAAGATATTGTAGAAGAAGTTGCCCGTATTTACGGGTATCATAATCTTCCCAACACTATCCAATCGAGAGCATTTGTCTATCAACCGAAAGACATCGGAAATCTCTTTTTACTTATGCCAAAAATAAAGTATTTCCTGAAACATACTGGACTTCATGAAGTGATGAATTACTCGATGGTATCCGCGGACTTACTGCAGAAGTTACGACTACCGGTAGAAAAACATCTGGAACTGGAAAATACCATTTCAGAGGAAATACGGTATTTCAGAAAATCATTACTTCCTTCACTTATTAAAAACCTTGTCGAGAATCAGGGGCGAAAAGAAACTCTCAAGTTTTTTGAAGTAGCAAAAGTGTATTTTCCGAAAGAAGGTGACTTGCCGGATGAAGAATACAAACTGGGAATTGGCGTGAATACCAGTTTCTATGATCTGAAAGGGATACTAGAAGCATTGTTCTCAGAACTAAAAATCCAGAATGTGGCATTTGAAAAAAGTTCACACGAGATGTTTTCGCCAAATGTTCAGGCTCAGATTATGGCTGGTAACATTCCTATGGGAATAATGGGAGAGTTACAACCAAGCTTGCAAAATACCTTTCATTTAAAATCACCCGTGTTTCTTGCCGAACTTGATTTCAACGCTCTTGTTGCAAACTACAAGATTGTCACCTCCTACAC
>CAZHGF010000112.1:0-3233 GCA_964531945.1 uncultured Gammaproteobacteria bacterium
GTTTCCGCAGACTCGTATCGATCTACTATGAAAGCGAAACTTCATCAACAACAAGATAAGCCTCACTATTACTATGATCCGAGTCTTCGGGTTTTTTCTCTGAGTTTAATGAGCGGTTTACTGACCAATCCGTTGGTGTAAGGTGTTATTTATCCTCTGGACCAAAAGGTATTGAGAGAATATGTTAAAAGCTCTTTCAATCGCTCGACGTTTAGCAGACTCTATCCCATAGTTATTTACTTTTTCTGTTTTTCTCGGTACAATTTACCGCTATGAATGAACAAGGTCAACCCTTTGGGCATGATAACAAAAATTACTTTCCGGCTACAGAAACCCTTCAACGTAAGGCCGGTGTTTTAGTGCAAACTCTTGATACCTCAATGTGGGAAGGACAACTCGATCCACGGTTAGTACGCAGCTTTCAATCAGGAGCGGCGCGGACCCATCAAGATCTTCTATTAGTATATTTAGGGTTAAAACCTGCAGCTTCCCTGCTTACTGTTGAAGTATACGGTCGCAATGAATCGTTTTACAGAGATAATTACTCAATACATGACTATATGCTTCGTTTTCCACTTGCAGCACAGGGAGGGAGCGACCTGAGAGTGGTTTATGCTGAAGAGTTCACCGGGGATATTTTAGCCGTATGGAATCCGGGTACGGTAACATTAGCAATACGGCGAAACCCTGATGTTTTCAGATCGGTTACGATTAGTCCTGAAGACAGTAGCTTTGGCTATTTGTTCTATTCGTTTGCACGACATCCCACCGGACCTTTTGAGGATCGGATATACGGTCTTTTAGTTGGTATACCAAGGGATGACGTGGAACGTTTTGCAGCATACGATGAACCTTTATATGAGCTATGTAGCGATTTAGAAACATTGGCTCAACGTGAAGGTCTTGTCTTATTTAACCAAAACTCTCTTCTAACACCGCCAGCACAGGTAGGATATAATGCAGATGGCGTAAGAGACAGGGTTGTTACTTTTGTCGAGCAAAGAGGAATTGAAGTTGATCCTAAACTCATGAACTATATTCGTCAAATCCGGCCGGCTGAAGTACCGGGATTTCGATATGTTACTACCGGTCCTCTTTCAGACCACGAAAGACAGTTGACTCAAGCTTGGGAAAGCTCACAAATAGATCAGAAGTTAGAGGCGCTTCTTGCATCGCATGGAGTCTGATTTCTCGGCACCGTTCGCCACACGGTTGGCAGGAAGGGTTGTTTAGGCTGAGAAAATAAGCTAAAGCAATCTAAGATGGGGCATATGAACAATACAAGTACACTACCTATTTCTCTACTTCTTCTGTTATACAGTTCAGATTACCTTAGGTGCAGATATAATTTCACCCCTGGGGTGATGTTATCCTAATCTACAACTGACTTTTTTGTTACGCTTCTTAATTCTTAAATATGGGTGACTGACGGGATTTGAACCCGCAACACCTGCCTCCACAGGGCAGTGCTCTACCGTTGAGCTACAGTCACCAGTAGTGTAATTTTACCATAAATAGTTCACCGTTCATGGATGCGAATTCTCGACTTCTCCCGCCTCCGCCAGCTGGCGGATGGCGGGATTCGCTCGAAGAATAATGGTTCTGATTCCGTAGGAATGATAACGAAAGGTTCTGAATCGAACAGCTGGAGGAGCGTCGAGAACTCGGAGGATAATTATTTTTTAGTCACAACTGTACCACTGGCATCGTCTGTTACTTTAAAACCTTTCTTTTCCACTTTTTCCCTAAGAATGTCAGATTGTTGATAATTTTTTTGCAGTCGTTGTTTCTCTCTGTCGAGGAGTAATGACTCTATTGGCTTCACGTCTTGTTGGGTTAGATTTTCACCTTGAACAACTGTTGCGTTCCCAACAAGTGTTTTTTCATATCTCAAAGACGGTACGGATTGTAATTTTAGCCCCAGTACCTGATCCATCTCAAAAAGCAAATCAATTTTGTCTTCAGATGGGATGTTTGATTTCAGCATCTCCCACATAGTTGCCACTGCTTGCGGAGTCTGTAAATCATGAGCGAGCGTGTCATTGAATTTTTTCCGGTACTCATCGAGTTTTCCTAATTTCTCCTCTGAAAGCGTTGTCCGATTGGTCTGTGATTTAAGGGCAACTACTAACTCTTTCAGCTTCCGGTATGCCTCATCTGCTCCCTGAGCCGCGTCCCACGTGAAGTTCATCTCCTGACGATAATGCGTTTGCAAAAACAGTAATCGTAGTGAAAGCGGATCGATCCCCTTTTTCTTCACATCATCAATCGTAAAAAAATTACCAAGCGATTTACTCATCTTCTCTCCCTCAACCTGCAAAAAATTATGGTGTATCCAGTATTTGACAAATTGCTTTCCTGTCGCACTTTCTGATTGTGCAATCTCATTTTCATGATGAACTGGTATGTGGTCAACTCCTCCACTATGAATATCAATAGTTTCTCCTAAGTATTTCATACTCATGGCACTACACTCGATATGCCACCCGGGAAATCCATCACCCCATGGTGAATCCCAGTGCATCATATGATCTCTAAATCTTCCAACCCGTTTAAACCAGAGCGCAAAGTCTGCCGGATGTTTTTTTTGTGGATCAATATGTACTTCTTCTCGACTTCCCTTCTTTTTTTCCGCAAGTTTTTGGCCTGATAATGTTCCATACGTTGAGAACCTTGCGATATTGAAGTATAGCGCTTCACCGGTTTCGTAGGTGTACTCCTTTTCCTCAAGCTTTTTAATCAGCTCAATAATTTCTGATATATGATCAGTTGCTTTTGAAGTCGTGTCGGCTGCTACGATATTGAGTTCCTGCATGGTTTTCGTAAAAAAATCAGTGTAAAATTGCGCAACTTCCCATACGCTTTTCCCCACCTTCTGCGCGCCTTTTTCAAGTTTGTCTTCACCGGAGTCATCATCGCCCGTCAAATGCCCGACGTCGGTAATATTCATAACATGATTGACTTTGAAACCAAAATAGGTAAGCGTACGTTTTAAAACGTCGTTATTCGTGAAAGTCCGCATATGCCCGAGGTGAGTGTAGTCGTATACCGTTGGTCCACAGGTATAGAGGGTGACGGCGGGTGGGTGAAGTGGCTTCAGTTCTTCAATTTGTCTGGTGAGAGTGTTGTAGAGCTTCATGATGTTAAGTATAGCATGTTTATAATCGTTATAACGGTTACCTGAATTCAAGGTTGAATCCGAACAGATTGTAACTGTTGAGTGAAAACTTCTA
>CAZHGF010000113.1:0-3194 GCA_964531945.1 uncultured Gammaproteobacteria bacterium
TATTACTTTTTCCCAGAGAGTGCCATATGTATGGAACTCATACAATTTATTGACATCTCCAGATACGTTCAGTAAAATGGAAATTAGATGAGACTTTTTATTTCACAAACAACCACAACTACGTGCTCCTGATGGGAGGGTTAGTTGTGGCATGATTAACTCTCCTCACGGGAGAGTTTTTTTATGCCGAAATTTGTCTCTCGTCTAGACACTAGACGATATTCATTATAAGGTTATATAATAGACACTATGGAAAAAGAGAACCTTGAATATTTACGGCACTCGTGCGCACATTTACTCGCTGCTGCAGTGATGGAACTCTGGCCGGATACAAAGCGGGCGATCGGACCTTCGATCGAAAATGGATTCTATTATGATTTTGAGTTCAGCCATCCAATCTCGGAAAGTGATTTTCCGAAAATCGAACAGAAGATGCATGAACTGGTGAAAAACTGGCCGGGGTTTGAGAAGAAAGAAGTAGATAAAGAAGAAGCGCTGCAGCTTGCCGATGGCAACCAGTATAAAGAAGAGCTCATCAAGGAGTTTGCGTCCGAAGGTCAAACTCTTACTTATTATAAATCCGGAGATTTTCTTGAACTCTGTCGGGGCGAACATATTGAAAATCCGTCACAGGAGTTGAAACACTTCAAACTCCTCTCAGTCGCCGGAGCATACTGGCGCGGAGATGAAAAAAATAAAATGCTCACGCGTATCTACGGAACCTGCTTTCCAACAAAAGAAGAGCTCGACCATTATCTCTGGCAGCTTGAGGAAGCGAAGAAAAGAGATCACCGGAAGCTGGGGAAAGAGTTAGAATTGTTTAAATTTGAGGATATTGCCCCAGGCTCTCCCTTTTGGTATCCGAAAGGAATGATAATTTTTAAAGAGCTGGAAAAATTATGGCGAAAAATACACGATCAAAATGGATATCAAGAAATTAGCACCCCAATCATGGTAAAAAGTAAGGTTTTCGAAACCTCTGGACATTGGGATCATTATAGACACAATATGTTCAATATGATTATTGATGATGAATCTTATTCTCTTAAACCAATGAATTGCCCTGAATCAACTTACGTATTTTCGTCAAAAACCAGGAGTTATAAGGATCTTCCGTTACGATATAGCGAAGTCGGTAGACTTCATAGAAGGGAGAAGTCAGGACAATTAGGTGGGCTGTTGAGAGTTTTACAGCTCACTATGGATGATGCTCATATATACACTTCTGTTGACAGAATGGGAGAAGAATTACAGAATATTCTTGATTTAGTAGAAAACTTTTACAAGATTTTTAATTTCGTGCCTCAATACTATTTGAGTACAAGACCAGACGACTTTATGGGAGAAAGACGGTTGTGGGATAAAGCCGAAAGTGATTTAGAGAGAACACTTAAGAAACGTGGGCTTAATTATAAAATTAAAGAGAAGGATGGTGCCTTTTATGGACCAAAAATAGACATACATATTGATGACGCTATAGGAAGAACCTGGCAATTAGCAACCATACAGTTAGATTTTCAAATGCCAAAAAGGTTTAAGCTAACATATATAGATAAAGATGGAACAGAAAGAGAACCTGTAATGATTCATCGGGCAATATTTGGTTCGTTTGAGAGATTCATGGGAATACTCATCGAACACTACGCAGGAGCATTTCCCTTATGGCTTGCTCCGGTACAGGTTGCCGTCCTGCCAATCTCAGAAAAGCACCACGAGTTTGCAAAACAGGTAAGACAGTATCTCGAAAGCGCCGGTATCCGGACTGACTTAAATAGCAGTAATGAGTCTATCGGAAAGAAAATCCGAGAGTCTACCTTGCAAAAAGTACCCTTTATGGTTATAATAGGTGAGAAAGAAATCGCCGCATCAGATCCTGCCCGTCAAGAATTTAGTATTTCAGTACGCACGAGGGAAGGCGACGAAAAAGGCCAACAGGACATTAATGAGTTTATCAGTACCTTACAGGCATCCATTGAGAAATACCAGTAGACACACACCGCAAAGAAAGTTTTATTACCTCAATACAAATATCCCGTCCGATACGTTACGCGTCATTGATCACATGAACAAGCAGGTTGGTATTTTGAATAAGGGAGAAGCTATACGGTTGGCTCACGAGCTGGAATTAGATCTGGTGCTTATCGCACCGACAGCCAAACCGCCGGTTGCGAAGATTATTGATTTTAAAAAATTTTTGTATCAGGAAGAGAAAAAGCTTAAGGAAGCGAAAAAAGGAATCAAAAAGAGTGTAGTAAAGGACATCAAGATATCGCTTTTTATCGCGCCGACAGATCTTGAACGGCTCATCACTAAGGGAAAAGAGTTTTTAAGCGATGGATATCAGGTACGACTGAATCTGGGGCTAAAAGGAAGAGAGATGGGCAAACAGCAAATGGCGTTTGAGTTGATACGGAAGTTCATCGGAGATCTTGGCGAAGTAAACGTATCCAAAGAACCACGCATGGAAGGAAGAGTCATCAGAGCAGTCGTGGCGAAGAAGAAGTGAGTATAGATTATGAAACATGTAACATGTAACATGAAACACAATGTTTCATGTTACATGTTACATGTTTCAGAAAAAATATGGCAAAACAAAAAACCCGCAAGGCAGCAGCAAAACGATTTAAGTTAACCAAAGGTGGTAAACTATTACACCGGTCTCATTATCTGCGTCATTTACGCTCGAAGAAAAGCAAGGCGCAAATAAGAAGACTGAAGCGAATGAAACAGGTTACGGGTACGATGGAGAAGAAGATAAAGAGAATGTTGGGAGTCGCTTAGTTAAAATTCGTTAAAATTAGTTGAAAATAGTTAAAAATAGCTCATTTTAGCTAACTTTGACTAATTCTAACCAATTTCAACTATTTCCAACTAATTGCAACAAATTTCAACTAATTTCAACTAAAATATGGTTCGTGTAAAAGGTGGTTTAACGACAAAACGGAAACACAAAAAAGTTCTGGGTCTTGCCAAAGGCTACTGGATGACCCGCAGCAAACAGATCAAAAAAGCAAAAGAAGCCGTGCTTCACGCGGGTGAGTACGCGTTTGCTGGAAGAAAGCGAAGAAAAAGAGATTTACGGAAATTATGGATTATCCGGCTGAACGCTGCAGTTCGAGAGCAGGGACTTACCTACAGTAAGTTTACAAATCTTTTGAAAACGAAAAATATCGGCCTCGACCGGAAAGTGCTTG
>CAZHGF010000114.1:0-3141 GCA_964531945.1 uncultured Gammaproteobacteria bacterium
TTTCATACGTTACGAAACCTCTTGGGAGTGCCATATGTTTCGTAACTTATTCACAAATTCGCCCTGTCCAACCTACGCGGTTAAATTGAGGTTGTTAGAGCAGTGAAATCTCCATCCAAAACAATTGGCTTCATCGCGAGGATTTCAGAGGTGTAGGGCATTTCAGGTATGGGGTATAAACAGAAAAGTTTTTTTCCGAGCACATGCGCAAACCCCATTTCCAGAAAGGTATTTCCGCCGATGTAGCCAGGTATCCCCTTCTTTTCAGGATTGACAACCAGCACAACGTCGTTTAATACAATCTTTTCATAGTACGCTTTTATTAAATCGTATTTTATTTTTATTTCAGCGCGTTCTCCATCAGTCGCGTCTGTTTTTGCACGGATTTGTGCTCTCTTCACTCCCTCCGGTATTTCGACTTCATACCCTTTTTCTTCAAGACGTCGTTTAATACGAAGTATTTCTTCAGCTGCGCTGATCGATCCGCAAATAATAATTTTCATTCCTGAAATTGTGCGATATCCGCTAACGCAAACATAATCTCGCCTGAAGAAGCGAGTCTCCCCTCTTTTTTGGCTTGTACTTCTGCTACGTATAATGATCCTCTACTCCTTACTATCCTGGCCGAAAGATCTACTTCATCATGAGGCCTGATTGGCTGTCTCCATCGCATTTTATCTGCGCCGGTAAGTACGCCGATTTTATTATTAAACTGAACATTTCCCGATACCAATGCTACTCCAGCAAGTTCCGCAAGCGCCTCAGCAAGGAGAAACCCCGGGAAAATACGAAGTTGAGGAAAGTGACCGCTCAGATAAGCTTCATAATCAGGCTGAGTTCTACCTATTAATTTACCGGTTGCATGTTGACCCGGAACGACTATATCAACATCTCGTAAAAACATAAATGGCCTGCGATGAGGAAGTATTCGCTCTATATCTTGTTCAGAAAGTCTACGGGGTATTTCTCCTGCCATGATCGGATTATACAGCCTTCACGAACACAACCGCAATATAACTATGGGGGGATGAAGTAAAGTCAAAGCCCATACGAGTTGTCAAAGAATGGTTTTTCACGACAGTGTATTTCAACTATTAACATTTGGGAAGCTGTGGACTAATGGTCCGCGGAGTTTCATAACAGATAATGCAATTTCTAATTTATGAAGGATTATTTGCAGCGAGAAGTTTTACCAGCGCGAACTCCTGCATCCCGATTTTTCCATACTCACGTCCGATACCGCTCATTTTATAACCACCGATCGGACACACTGGTCTGTAGCTCTACTTCTAACCGCGTAGGTTAGAACTTCGGAATATTCAAATAGAAGAAGTTGTTCAACTACGGATTATTACATATTAAGTTCTCCACGTAGCCAGTCGTAATATTTTTTTGAAACGTGAGTAGTCGGAATTGCGATGATACATGGAACTTCATAGGAAAGGATTTTTCCTACATATCTTCTAACTTATCCTGTAATCTGTCCTTTTTGCTGAGCCAACATAGAAACTATTTCGATAAACACTCTATAGAAGTGCGTCGGCGTCTGTTGAAGAAATTCATCGCTATCCATTGCATACATTCGCACAAGAAGCTCTTTTGATTTATCAACAATATCTCCCCCACCAATGTAATTTTGTACAAAAAGAGCACCCGAATAAGACATAGGATATTGTGTAGGCAAATTTTTAGGATCACGTATATATTTATATCCTACTAGTAATTGTTGTCGTGTATCTCCATATGGGCGAAGGATGGCTCCAAATAACTTTGCAGCGAAAACGGACTGGACTATAATCGCTCGTGCTTCTTCGGAATAAACTTGGAGCGGTGAGGAAAGCACCGATGTCCAGCCGGTTTCAGTTGCGGTATCATAATACTCTGTTCTGAACCCTGTTGTGACTGCTCTTATCTGCGGTGGATCAATAGGTTCATCTACGTCAAAAATTTTAAGTCGTTGATTTCGGAGTGCTGCATAAAGTTCATCCTTATTTTTCCAAGGATACATTTTAACTGAGCCATCAGGAAGTTCTGTCACCGGAATGATAACTGTTCGCGTAAATGCATGCGCGCATTCCTCAAGCAGTCCCTTTATCGGGAACTTATTATCATAATTCATGCCGTTCACCAACAAGGGTTCAGTCATGTATATTCCTTCAGGCCGACCAGGGATAGACGCAATGTATACCGGAAGTCCTCTCCGTGCGCTGTCTCTCGTCTGTCCAACACTATCAGGGAATTTTGTATATGCAAAGCTCGGTGTCCGTAAGGCTACATACTCATCCTCAGTTACAATGTGTAAACCGTTATTTACAATGTCTATCAATCTACGATGAGTTGCGCGTGGCAAAAACGAGGATGGCATCAACAGGTTTTTGGCAATAGTCGCTTTAATTGCAGAAAGTACTACGTGTGGATTTTCTTTCCCCTGCTCCTGTGTCATAGAGCGCTATGATAGCATATCATATAGTTCTTCTCACAGGCTATATCAATTTCAGCAGATTCCACCATGCCGTTACGTACTCAGGACGCCGGTTCTGGTACTTGAGGTAGTATGCATGTTCCCAGACGTCAAGGCCGATGATCGGAGTATGACCCTGGAGATACGGAGAGTCTTGATTCGGAAGTGAGTATACCTCAAGTTTCCCGTTATTATCAACCAGCCATGCCCATCCAGATCCAAAATGATTCGCTGCTGCAGTCGTGAATTTTTCTTTAAACGCATCAACTGATCCAAAATCTTTTTCAATCCGTTTTACCAGATCGGTGTCCCGTTTTGCATGCGGGTCCATGATCATCCAAAACAGCGTATGATTCAAATGACCTCCGCCGTGATTTCTCATCGCTTTCTTATCTGCTTCGTCGATTTTCAAGGAGTTGAGTTCTTTCATCAGGTCCTCCAGTTTTTTTTCTGCCAGATCAGGATGTTTATCCAGAACGGCATTCAATTTATCAACGTAGGTTTGATGATGTTTCGTGTGATGAATCTCCATCGTCCGCGCGTCAATATACGGCTCGAGCGCGTTGTAATCATAGGGTAATCGGGGAAGTGTATGTTTCATAGGTTACATGAAACATGAAGCATAAATCATGAAACAACCTGTTTCACCGAGTCAGACTCGATTTCATGTTGCGTGTTTC
>CAZHGF010000115.1:0-356 GCA_964531945.1 uncultured Gammaproteobacteria bacterium
AAACTCTAACCATTGAGCCATTGAGCAATTGAACCATGTGTGTGTGACGAACTAACCAACTAACGAACTAACTCAGTAATCGTCTCATATATTATACTATACCCATAATGCTTATATTAATCGCGTATGTGCTCTTTATCCTGCTGGAATTAGCTGTCGCGGTCGGCTTATGTTTATTTTCCCTTTCGATGCTCTGGTCTTCGCTCAAAGGAGCTCCCTATGTGCCGACGAAAAAGAAAGAATTGATTAACTTCTTAAAAGAAGCAGGTATTAAGAAGGGTCAAATATTTCTTGAACTTGGATGCGGTGATGGCAGAGTAGTGCGAACTGCCGCAAAAGAGTATGGGGCAAAAGGA
>CAZHGF010000115.1:366-789 GCA_964531945.1 uncultured Gammaproteobacteria bacterium
TGGCTGTTGAAAATGCAGAAAATCCGGAATATAGAGTTTCGGGTACAGAATGTTTTTAAGACTTCCATGAAGTCAGCTGATATTATCTACTTATTCCTCATGCCCGAGATGCTCATTAAGCTGCGGGAAAAATTCGAGAAGGAATCAAAAAAGGGCGCAGTCTTTATCTCTCACGGATTTAAAATTGAAGGATGGGAGAAATACTGTTTTAAAACGATTCCCAATACGCCGTTTCCTACGTATTATTACAAAATAAGAGACGTTAAGCGCGGGATTGAGCTAACCGGACAATCTCAGCAGAAACTTCATCGAAAACTTCCTGGGTGATTGTTCTGTCGAACAAATCGAGACTGATAACCTGAAATATCGACCATTCAGGAAGTAAACCCAGCTGCCGTGATGCTTCATCTGAAAAACTCAGTT
>CAZHGF010000115.1:799-3005 GCA_964531945.1 uncultured Gammaproteobacteria bacterium
TACTGCCCGCAGTCAGCGGAATGGGCAGCTGACGTTCAAAGACGCTGCCAAAGATTCTTCTCCCGAAACTATTTGGAGGCAGGACAATATAGCCGGTATACCGTGGCCCGCGCATCAAGGACCGGAGTTTGCGAATCGCAGTCCCGCGTATGTACTCTACTGATGAAGTAGAGAGATCTCGCTGGCTTGCGATTACAACAGGTGATAGTCCCACTCCACTTTCCAATCCGTATAATAGTGTCAAAATCTGTCGTTCACGCGCGGTCAGTTCCGGGAGCGCGATTCGTTCTTCAACAGCATCCATAAATGGTTCCTCCTCCTCGACAGGGAGCGGATAGGTCCGCTTTAAAGACATTATGTTATTAAATAGCCGCGTGTGTGGAGTGATCGCGAGACTATTAAAAAAATGTGTCACTCTCATTCGAACGAGAGAAGATTCTGGAGTTGCGTCTATCGAACCAAAGGGTAACCTGAGAAATTGGCCAATGGTAAGATTTCCTTCGCCGATAATATGCTCGTACTCAGGCCCTTGCGGGTAGAAGTAACGGGGAGCTGTCAACTGAAACACTCCCGGTGATCTCACCCGATCCTCAAGAGTGGAGGGAAAAGACTGAGCACCGATACTTCCCGGCGGAAAGAGTTCCGTATCATCTTTGCGAAGTGTTTTCCACCGATCACGATAATGGAGCTCAACAGGATTTCGATTTGCTTCGCCGGGGTTTACCATAGTTTATTTATCAAAGTTATCTAACTCTTCATCCTCATCAAAGTGATCATCAACGAAGTGTATATCTATATCTTGCTCCGGTATAAAAGGAGGAGGTTGTAATGTATGGGGAAGTTGAGTCAACACCGTCCGTAACTCCTCAAGAGCTACTTGAGAAAGAGAACTCGTTGCAAAAACGTGGAGAACAAGAGTGCTTAAGCGCTCGATTTCCGGTGCTTTTCGGCGAAGCTCATTTCGCGTCACCTTGGTAAGATTAAAATCATCCAACGTAATTCGATTAAAGTTATGTGTCTGAAATGGCACGTCCTTCCAGAAAACCCGATCCGGCCAGATCAATCGGGTAAGGTTGTGAGGAGATAGCGCGATATACCCTCGCACCATCTTTCCCTGAGCAAGATATCTTTTTACATCGCTCATCTGACCCGTGATTCTTTCTCTGGGTAAGGGATGAATGTGAGCAATTTCTCCGGGCGTTCGCGCTATCCCATCCGCAAACCCATACCGAAGAGAGATTGTCCGATAAACTCCCTCCCAGTGCTGTGATCGTACTGATGATCGGACTACTTCTTCCACCGCATGTCTTTGTTCATCTTCAGCAGATACGGGAAGCGGATACAAATCGCTGGGAACTCCCTTCACTTCAGATAAAAGGATTGCGTGAGGCGTGAAGGCGAGACGTGCTATAAAATATGTTACTGCGTCTACCACATTTCCACTCTTATTAAGTGCCGCAATCTCCTCAAAGGACGCGGCGAGTATCTGACGCGCGGTAAGTAACCCTTTCTGAGCAAGCTCAGGCAATTCGGGCCTCCGAATACCTACAGATGATACCGGACGGATAGACTGATCAAGAATATGGGATGGGCGAACTCTGCCTTCTAAATCAACGTGCAGTTCCTTAAAAAGTACGCTCCAGGTACTTCCCTGATCAAAAAGATCTTCAGATAATACGATTTGTGAAGCAGCCGAAAGACTTTCTTCAGGGACTTGATGTCTGGACTCAGACATATTCATAACCTATAGTATAGCATTTTTCGGACTAATTTACAAGTTATTCTTGTCATAATCTGGCACGAGTAGCTGTCATCCTGATCCGCCATCTGGCGGATTCAGGACCTTCCCCTGCTCTGTTTCTTCAGTCACGCTCGCTTGTAATCGAGATCCTTCGCTTCGCTCAGGATGACTATTTATGAAACTCCGCGGACCAAAAGTCCACAGTTTCCCAAATGTTAATAGTTGAAATACACTGTCGCGAAAAACCATTCTTTGACAACTCGTATGGGCTTTGACTTTACTTCATCCCCCCATAGTTATATTGCGGTTGTGTTCGTGAAGGCTGTATAAAAAGAAACGAGAAGATCGAATTTGTTGATCTTAAACATGGGTTAATACTATATTACTCGAAAGAGTAATTGTCAAATTTCCGTTTAATTCTCCATAAATATCCGACATGTCCCATACACTATAGACATGTTACAT
>CAZHGF010000116.1:0-2976 GCA_964531945.1 uncultured Gammaproteobacteria bacterium
CCATGTGAACCAAGACATTAAAACTGCGGACTATTAGTCCGCAGAAAGGTTATACTATAATAAACGTAATGAAACGGATTCTTTGGAGTATCGCTTTACTTTTTTTCTGCCTTTTTCTTTTCGGGTTTCATCAGGCGCGCGCGGCAAACAAAGTTGAGTATTTTGAGGCAAAAGTACAAAAAGTAGAGCAAAAGGAAAATGAAAAACAGGTGAAGGTAGTTGTAACTTCTTCCTCTCAGAAAGGAAGAGAATACACGATTTCCTTGATCACAGAAAAAAATAAAGATTGGCCGGTTCGTATCGGTGATAGGCTTCTCATTTCATATGAAAAGCTCGATTCTGGTAAAGAACAAGTATTTATCGTTGATTTTGTGAGAAAAAAAGAGCTTCTCCTCCTCTTTTTCCTGTTTCTTGTTCTCGTTTTTGCGATTGGGAGATGGAAAGGGATAAGCTCTTTTATCGGGATGTTCTTTTCATTTTTCGTTATTGCGGGATTTATTCTTCCCAATATTGTTTTGGGAAACGATCCAGTACTTATCTCCCTGTTTGGCGCACTCTTTATTATTCCCGTTACCTTTTATCTTGCCCATGGGGTGAATAAAAAAACAACGATAGCGCTGGTTAGCACATTTCTCTCTCTCATACTGACGGGAGTTCTTGCCTATATCTTCGTTGGTTTTACCAGAATAACCGGTCTTGCTGCTGAGGAGACAGCGTTTTTACAGATGATAGAGGGAGCTGCACTTAATGTGAAAAATCTCCTTCTTGCCGGAATTATCATCGGGGCGATGGGAATACTTGATGATATTACCATCTCGCAAACCGCTATTGTGGAGCGCCTCATCATCGCGAATCCGAAGTATTCCTTTAAAGAGCTTTACTTCCACGCCATGGAGGTAGGAAAAGATCATATCGCGTCTCTCGTAAACACCTTAATCCTCGTTTATACCGGCGCATCGCTGCCACTATTTCTTCTCTTCTCTCATGCGCAGATGTCCTATACGAACGCGATTAATCAGGAAGTGATTGCCACTGAAATAGTGCGAACGTTGGTCAGCAGCATCGGCATTGTAGCGGCAGTACCAATCACTACGGTGATTGCCGCATCCTATCTCAAAAAAAATAAAATTCACATATAATACGAGTCACTCAACGAATTGTCATCCTGATCGGCCGGGCTTAAGAAGGATTTAGCGGATCAGAATGACAGTATATAGTATAGTTATGAAACATGGACTACAATTACCTTCTTTTATTTCAATCATCCTCTGGTTCATCATTGGCATAAATATACTTTTCAGTGCAGGGTTTGTTTTACGGGGAGATCTTCTCTTTCATAGTGATATCGGCCGCGATTTTTTGCTCATGGATGAAGTAAGTAATAAAAAGATCGTTTTAATCGGTCCTCGCGCGAGCGGTCCCCCGGGTCTATACCATGGGCCACTGTGGGTTTATTTCAACTTCCCCGCTTATTTTTTCAGTGGCGGGAATCCGGTTGTTGTTGGCTGGTACTGGGTGGTCGTGAGTGCAATTTTTTTAGGAGCAACATATGTTCTTCTTAAAAAATTGCTCAATCCATTTACTGCGTTATTCTCAACGCTTTTTATTTCTTTTACGACTGCTGAGATTGCCAATAAAATGTTTAATCCCCACGGCGCTTTTTTTATGGTGCCGTTCATTCTGTATTTTCTTACTCGGTATCACCAGAAAGAAAAGTGGCACTACTTACTTGGTTTGTTGCTGTTCGTAGGTTTTGCGATACAGTTCCAGTTTGCGGTTGGGATTCCGCTTCTCATCTTAGTTTCTCTTATGGTAGGGTATCGAATCATCCGTAATAAGAACTTCTCACATTTGCTTAGTTTTGCTGTACTTCTTCTCCCTTTCTCGACATGGATAGTATTTAACATCCGTCATGATTTCATACAAATCAGAGCAATCATGTATTACCTGACGCAGTTTCGTACTGCGGAATCCGTATCGTTTATGACGATGATAACTGAACGGTTACAGGCAATGGTTTCGACCGCGTTACAGATTGTACCTTCTTCCTATAATTGGATAAATCTTCTTGTCGTGGTCATAATTATGTATACGGCCTATCACATAAAGAAAAATATTCATGGAAAAACCCGTTTTATTTTTTTTACACTTCTCTATCTCTATGGCGGATTCTGGTTTCTCTCACTTGTGCATCAAGGATCGGTGATGGATCACTACTTTATGCCGTTCCTTCCCGTCACGGTACTCCTCTTTGTGCTTTCAGTCACCATTTTGAAAAATAAATTTGTTTATCTGTTGGCCGCCTTTGTGGTAATCATCAACATCGTTACTACGGTGGAACGCTTCCGTATGTTCCAGACATTCATCGGTCGTGATCTGAGTACCTGGAAGGTTCAGTATAGTATTGCGGACCGAGTTTTCTCAGATAATGAAAAGGAGTTTGGTTATTTTATTTATACCCCAGACCAATTATCATACTCGACGAAATACGCAATGCTTTATGGACAAAAAAAACATTCAAGCCAAATAGCATACTCCTATGAAAAAAAACCAGTTACCTACCTCATCATCGCCCCACCGCCAAAAGAGTATCCCCATATGACCGGCGATTGGTGGAAACAGAATCAAGTAAAAATCGCCAATAAACCCGCTATGGTTATGGAATTACAGAATGGGTATCGGATAGAAAAAGTTCTGCTAACCCCAGAAGACATCAAGATTCAGACAGATGGGACGCTGAACACCGGTATTGAGTTAAGGTAGAGTTAAGATTCACTTATGCTGTTCCTGACTTTCTCTTGAGTGCCAGAGGGGAGAGTTGAACTCCCACGCCTTGCGGCACAGGATCCTAAATCCTGCGTGTCTGCCATTCCACCACTCTGGCACATTTCGATTTTCGATCATCGATCTTGGATGGTTCGATAATTATGTATTCTTTGCTAAAGCTGTCGGTATCGAAGATCGAACATCGATATT
>CAZHGF010000117.1:0-2955 GCA_964531945.1 uncultured Gammaproteobacteria bacterium
ACCTTCTTTCAACCCCGCACTTAGAGTGCGGTGGTTTTCAGTAAGGTGGTATAATTATAGCAATTTTCATCAAAAATTATCCTATAATTTTTGATTTGTTACCATGACTGTACTATAATTCACCAATCATGGCAGAGCAAGTAGTACCGAGCATTGATGAATTTTTGGGAAGAAAACAACCTACGATCGCTGACCATATCCGAAAAGTGGCAGACGCGATCGGATCTGCTGGATCGCAACCTCATCTTCCACCGATCGACAGCCCGGAGCGGTCTCCTGCCGAAAGAGCACTGGTCACCGTCTACCAGCATAATGCCTATACCGATGTATATCAAATACAACTGCATGATATATCCTCTGTACGCGAATGGAGGCAACGTTATGACGGTATCTGTAAATGGGCAGGGTACATGAAGAACGCAGCGGAAGTAGTTAGGAAGATACAAAAAGGAAATCCCCCGAGAAATTCACGCGAGCGTGAGTTATATCGCTCTCGACACTTGAATGGAGCGCTTGTCATGGGAGGAAAAATAGCAGTATATGACAGACTCAATCAGTTTGGTGAACTTGCGGCAACACTCGGGGTGAGTTTTGAATTTTCTCCATTTGAACAGTTAAACCTTTTCGACCTTGCCGGAGAAACTGTATTCAAGAGGAGAGGCTTCAATATTCAGACTCTCCGCAATGTATCCAACCAGGATATACCAGTACACCTGCGAGCCTTTCAGTTCATTGCTGACTGTCTATTGGCATACAGTATGGAAAACTATGACCCCTTTACTGAAGAAAACAGAAATAATATTACTGATAAATTTCCCGTTTTGACAAGAGAGAAGATACGAACCATGTGCAACCTGTTGATAAATACCATCAATGTGCCGTCTGATGACCTTATGCGGTTTGGTAATTCATTTCGCCTTCTGGATAAACACGCGGCGGAAGAAGCAGGTAGGATAAAGGAAAGAGTCAGCGCGGCTTCAACCACGATATTTCAGGTGCTCCTGTCACCGGATTCACCCTTATTCTCTGGAGTAAAAGCTCTATTTGAACCGCGTATGGATAATCCCTTTGTGTTAAAGTTACTTTTTCTCCCGATTATCGGGTTACAGGGTCATGATCGGGTCAGGGCTCTGTATAAGGTAAGTGAAGATTATGCAAGACTCGGCGTTTTTCCAGAATTCTATGTAAGAATATCACAATGTATGGCTGATATTGCTCATACTGAAGGAAGAAAACGAGGGATGTTTACCATACGTGATCTCCCATTTCTCTATAACAGTGATCATGAACCTGATATGAACCGTATACCAATTGCTCGGGAGCTGCAACACGCCACTGAACAAATTACACAGTTATCTGCCGCCAGAGAACACCGGCTCCTTGACCCGACGAGAATTGCTTGGGGTGGTATTAAACCTCCTCACCAGGTAGAAGTAATTTTTCCAGAGTCTGGAAAAGTAGCACTGCAGCTATCCTATCCCGACGGAGAAGATTTAACCATGTTTCAATTTCAGATGGATTTTCAGAAAAAGGAAAACCAGTGGTGGTTTTTAGAAACACCTTCACATAATGTTGATTTAGATAAATTGTATATACACCTGCAGGTCGTAAGCAAAGAAGTACTTACCGCATTACACCAGCAACTGGTAGAAGCAGCAGTGAAGCGGGATGCCCAACGAGCCGCAGCGCTTGCGCCTCATGCAAAGGGTCATATCCCACGACCAAATATACGTATAGCAAAAGTGAATAGCGAAAACGGAAACGTTCAGGATGGTGGAACGGAAAGTGGTTCGACGACAGCGGGAAGAAATGCTCCCCCTGAGGTAGTGTCCCCACGCCCGTATTACCGTATTTTGAGACCTCCAGCTGAACTTTTGAAGAGAATTCCAAAGAAATTTAGAAGGCAGATTTATACTGCTATTGACGAACGCAATAACGGAATCGATCGAGGTTTTAAAGCAATGGGTACTATGAGAGATGTCTGCGTTTTTGAGATCAAATCGGGTAAGTACCGGATAATACTTGTTCCACAAGAAGGTACAGGAGTTCTAGGACCTCAAGACCTGAGAGTATTTGATGTTGTGCTCAGAAATGAAATGGACTCAGATAAATTTATGAATACTATATATGAGAGAATTAAGCGGGAACAGGCTTAAGGTTTTCTCATCACCTTTCGTAATCCTTTCAGTAAAAATATAACCGCTGTGATTCCCAATATCCCATACGCCACCTTGAGCGCGATTTCATAGTAGTACGGAACTATTGTTACATTGGAGGAGTAAACTTGATTACCAAATATTGAAAGTGAGATCGCGCTATTTGTTTTCTGATTTTTTGTTTTTGCCGTATATTCAACCGATACCTCTTTTTTTTCGTATGGTGCCAACGCTACGACAAGCTGTTTCGGTTGGATGACAGTAAGATTATTTGCCTGTACCTCGATGGGTACGTCAAAAACAGAGACATTACTCATATTTATGAGCGTCGCTTTCGCCTTATACGTCTGGTTATCCGCAATTTGAGAGGACACGGTAAATGAATCAAGCTTCACGCTGATTTTTGCTTCGGGTATCTGAGAAGTAGGAAGGATTGATATATCTCGGGTATCTTCAAACTTATACATGCCGGCAGCCAATGGGTACTCGGTATTTTTCCCATGAATAACAAACGTAATGTGGTTGAGATCAAATGAGGAAAAGTAATCGATCCCTGATGTATCTTCCCATGTGGGGTCAACCGGAACCCATAAACCCGCGGATTGATTATAGTACTCCGGCCATGAATGGAGAACATCTGACACTAATGAGAGCGGCCGCAGCTGGGGATCATTGGAAAACCCATACCCTTCTATTTCACGACTATAAATTCCTTTTTCCCGGCTGATTGCTACAAAACTATCTGAAAACTCGACACACACAACCTGATCCGGATTCTGCAAAGCAAGTGTCGCTCCCA
>CAZHGF010000118.1:0-2951 GCA_964531945.1 uncultured Gammaproteobacteria bacterium
ATCAATGCAACCGTTGTATAACAGAGCACTTCGTTTCAAGCAGAATTTAGTGGTAGCACGACGTTATACGACCGATGAAGGGTATCATGCGGTGACTGTAGAATCGGTAAGCAGTATCTCAGCAGCCCAGCTTAATGATATTGTTGGTGTTTTTAAATCGAAAAAAAAAGCGAAGGAAGCTTTACGCCAACTTGCGAAAAAACATTCGTTATGTGAAAAATTTCTTGAGCTGGAAAAGACCGCTTCAAGCTGTTTTTTGCATAAGTTAGGAATCTGTAAAGGAGCGTGTATTGGTAAAGAACCACCGGTGAGCTATAATCTCCGCTTCATAGTAGCGTTTACAGAAAATAAAGTAAAAAGCTGGCCGTATAAAGGCGTCATAGCTATTGAAGAGTGTGATCCAGACACCCAGCGACATACTGAGTATTTTATTTATAAATGGTGTCTGATTGACCCAGAACAGTTTTCTCCCTTTGAGAAAACTCCCGAAGACATCTCACTTGAGTTTGACTTCGACACCTATAAAATTCTCGAGCGCTATCTTCGATCACCAAAAAATAAGCGCTCAGTGATAACTACCGCGCTGGATGTTCACCGCTCATCGTTCACTATTCATAGTTCACCGTAACAATATGGTTCAATGGTTCGATTGCTCCATGGTTAAGAAGTTTATAATAATCCTGAGGTGTAGATACAATTCCACCCCTGGGGTGTAGTCTAAAAAACTACAGCATCTTCAACGCAATTATATTGCGGCAGTTTTCGCGAAGGCTGTATAAATACATCGAAAGGAATTTTTTTCTCTTTAAAATGATTTTATGTTAACTATGCAGCTGTTCAACCATGGACCCATTGAGCAATTGAACCATTGCTACCCGCTTAAGCGCATAGAGTCATAAACTTTCTTACCTACTTCTTACATAACTCCGACTTTATTATCACACACTCGTCATATCTTAGGATATGTTTTTATTTATTAGCCATGAATGAACACACATCTCCTGATAAAGTCCCCGGCGCGATCTTTTTTTTTGGATTTGAGTGTCGCGATGCTTTCCGTGTCTCTCGCGTTTTTAATAAAATGGCTGTCGGGACCGTATATCAATATCGGTGAAACTCCATTTCTCTTTAGCTTCTTTGCTATCATGCTCAGTGCGTGGTACGGCGGACTTATACCCGGGCTCTATGCTACATTCTTCAGCTCGTTAGTAACACTTTACTACTTCCTCCCGCCCTACAACTCATTTGAGGTCTCTTCAATTAATCAAATATATGAAATAGCTACCTTCTTTCTTGAAGGAGCAGTGATCAGCTATTTTTGGGAATCCCTTCACCGTACCATCCGAAGTTTACAGTCTACTTCAACCCAACTCATGGAGAGTGAGCAGAAATATAAGATGGTAGTAGAAAACAGTAGCGACTTGATACAACTCCTTGATACCCGGGCGAATATTCTGTACGTTTCCCCTTCGTTTAAAACTATTCTAGGCCATTCTATTGATAAAGTTATTGGTCAAAACGTTTTTTCTTTTGTTCACCGGGACGATTTTCCGATGGCAAAGTCAGAGTTTGAAAAAACATTGCTTGCTGGAAAAGGATCAATTCCAATGATCCGCGCCCGGAATAAAGAAGGGTCATGGATACTCCTTGAAAGTACCGGTGTCGTCATCTATAACAAAAATCATAAGCCGGAGATGGTCTTAGTTACCTCACGGAATGTTACCGAGAAAAAGAAATATGAAGAAGAAATCAAGGAACACTTAAGCCTTCTCCATACGGTCATTGAGGGCATATCAGATGGAGTGTTTGTTAAAGACCTTCAGGGGAGATATATTCTTATAAACTCTGCCGGAGCTGAGCATTTTGGCAAATCTGTTGATGAGATTATTGGAAAAACTGCTTATGATTTTTTCCCGAAAGAGAACGCTGACTTTATCACAAGATATGATCATCAGGCACTTGAGAAAGAAGGTATGGTATCCTATGACGAGAAGATAATCCTCGACGGAAAAACGTACACCTATCTATCAAGTAAGAGTATTTACCGGAACGTAAAAGGAGATATCGTAGGACTCGTTGGAATTGATCATGATATAACCGAACGTAAACAGTATGAAGAAAAGCTTGAGGATCTTAACAAACAGATAATAAATATTCTTGAAAGTATAACCGATGCCTTTTTTGCTCTCGACAAAGAAGGAAAATTTGTGTTCATTAATAAACAGGCGGAACATTTGCTCCAAACAAAAAAATAAAAAATTATCGGGAAAAGTGTATGGGATGAGTTTCCGGAAATTATCGATGTCACGTTTTACAAAAAATATCTTCGTGCTATTATAACCAAAAAGCCGGCAAAATTCGAGAAGTATTATCTCAATAATTATTTTGAAATACACGCGTATCCTGCCAAAGATGGATTATCGGTATATTTAAATGATATTACGGTAAGAAAACAGGCAGAGGAAGCTCTCCGCGAGAAAGAAGAACGGTTTCGACTCCTATCAGAGTCTGTTCCCCTTATTATCTGGACTGCCCGCGCTGACGGTGGGGTAGATTACTTTAATAAACGGTGGTATGAATATACTGGGTTATCGCCAAATGAATCATTAGAATGGGGATGGAATAGAGCTCTCCATCCAGATGAAGTAAAAGAGATGTTGAAGGACTGGAAAGATTCTCTTAAAACGGGAGATATCTACGAAAAACAGTTCCGTCTGAAGCAATTGGAAGGTAATTATTACCAGTGGTATATGGTACGCGCGATCCCTATAAGAAATAGGGAAGGAAAAATTATTAGGTGGTTTGGGACCTGTATAGATATCGATGAACAAAAAACTCTCGATAAGCGCAAAGATGAGTTTATCAGTACCGCAAGCCATGAGCTGAAAACTCCAATAACGACTATTAAAGCATTTACACAAATTCTCAGATCAAGGTTTTCCAATAACTCT
>CAZHGF010000119.1:0-2912 GCA_964531945.1 uncultured Gammaproteobacteria bacterium
AGGTTACAATCTCTGCTTTTGTTTATGTCAGAAAAACTTAACCCTTCTAACGATTACGTTACTGAAATATCTGACGCACCTATTATTTTTCATACCGCAGCTGCGGATATTCAAACAAAAGTTGGCAGCTTATTACCTCCACGTTTGCAGGCCATCCTCCCTGCGTCAGTATCAATTCACCCGTGGTTACAATATAACCAGTACGATGACATCGGACCAGGGGGATACATGAATCCTGTTTCGTCAGCTATAGGAGTAGTGTACCCGTTTAATATTGCATTTATGCTTTTAGATGACAGGAGAGTCTCTGTTGGCCCTACGTTTAACACCTATATTACTTTTCTTGAAAAGTATGTTGATGAAATGCGACAGTGTGGAGACGCATCAGTCTTTCAAACACAGCTTGACCGATGTCGCTGGGCAACTAAGGCTCGGACCCCTCTTTTACAGCCACAATACAGAACTATTAGAATACATGACGAGATCCCTCCCACATTTTTATCATCCTATATCCAGCAGGTTCTGGTACCAACGCTTTCCAATGACGATCACTTTATGGGATGTGTACGAGAGTATTGCGAGAGGATTTACATCCACGAACTTGGGCATTTGATATTCAGTAAGATTATCAATCATGGATGGTTCACAGCAGAACAAGATAAAAGTGTTGAACAATCGATTAATCAAGTAAATACTGATCCATATTTAATAGATCGATTGAACAGACTAAACACGGCAAGTTTAAACCATCCTGATCCGTTTTCTGACGCTTTTCTTAAGGGTGAGTGTTTTGCGTTTAATCATGAACTTATAGGTAGGATACATTATGCTATTATTGACCCCGAACTTAAAGTAAAATATAAGTTTTTAACTCGAATGGTAGGCCTCAGCGAGGATTTTGCAAGAGGATTTAGTCAAGCGGTCCGGAGTAAGGACGATGATTTATACGGAGCTGATGCTATGACATATGTGGTGAGGCCATCCGTATATCTCTATAAAGGTAACGATGGTGTGTATGAAATCGCTCATGAACTAAGGGAAAAAAGTATCGATGCCTTAGAGAGAGTAGTTATTACTCATATTGATCTTGCGCTGGCTGCCTAATTTAACAAATTAAAATAGTATCACTCCAGGTGTGAATTTATACTTACTCCTCGAGGCAGAACTTACCACAAGTACTGAAGAATCAGGATACCGGTGATCTGCGTCACAGGTAATTTGCGATCGATACCGTACTATTCATAGGTATGATCGAGCAATTTCAGAGGACATCACACCCCGAACTGATACAGGGAGGCATGGGTATCGCCGTATCAGGATGGAGATTAGCGCGGGCGGTTGCGATAGCAGGCCAAGAACTTCATCACCGCGTGCTTGGAGTGGTTTCGGGAACAGGACTGCAGATTGCCATGGTTGGAAGGTTGCAGAGAGGAGAACAGGAGACCATAGACGCGCTCAGGGAGTTTAACCCGCGCATTGCCGAGGAGATCATGAACGATTATCCGGTGAGAGGTATCGGTGAAAAACATAAGTTTCCGGCAAAGCCGGAAGCCTTGGTAATCGGAAACTCAAGACTGAAAGGAAAGATAACCCGGCTTGCAATGGCTGCGGCCTATGTGGAGGTGACGCTCGCAAAGAAAGGCCACTCTGGTGAAATAGGTATGAATCTCCTTGAAAAGGTACAGCTGCCGCATCTCCCCACCGTCCTTGGAGCAATGATGGCAGGGGTTGATTATCTGCTTGTCGGTGCCGGAATCCCCCATCAGTTTCCTCAGGTGCTTGAAAACTTCGCGCACGGTTTACCGGCCTCTTATAGCATCGATGTTGCGGGTGCTGACCAGAAACACATAATGACGCTCGATCCGCGTGAATATGTTCCGGACGGAGTGGAGCTGCAAAGACCGAAATTCTTTCCCGTCGTCTCAAGTCATGTACTCGCAATGCGTCTTGCGCGGATGAAAGGAGTTGACGGATTTATTGTTGAGGGGCCAACTGCCGGCGGACACAACGCACCGGCGAGAGGAAAAGAACTTGATGAGATTGGTCAGCCAATCTATACCGATAAAGACGCTCCAGACCTGAGAAAGATTGCCGAACTTGGGCTTCCCTTCTGGCTTGCCGGCGGGACCGTGGATAAGCTCAGTGATGCGCAAAAACGTGGTGCAGCCGGTGTACAGGTCGGCTCGGCATTTGCCCTGTGTGAAGAGTCGGGAATGAGAAAGGATATCGCGTCAAGAATACGAGCAGGTATCGCCGATGATAGTCTTAGGGTGATTACCAGTGCAGTAGCTTCACCTTCCGGATATCCGTTTCAAGTCGTCCAGTTACCTGACACATTGTCGCAGAAGGAAGTATACGAGAGACGTGAAAGAAATTGCAGACTCGGTGGTCTGGTCCAGGCGTTTGTGAAAGCGTACGGGTCAGACGGTGCGGTTGAACGGATAGGATTCAGATGTCCTGCTGAGCCGGTCAATGTATACATCAGAAAAGGCGGGAGAGAATCTGATGCCGAGGGAGCTGTCTGTCTCTGTAACGGACTGGCCTCAACCGTTGGTCTGGCAAACGATAATGAGCCTCCCATAGCAACACTGGGCAAGGAGTTCGCCGATCTTAAACCACTCATAGAAAACGCTCCCAATGGTTCATACACCGCAGCCGATGTAGTTCACCATGTCTTTGCCGGAAAATGCACAGTATCACCCCAGGGGTGAATTTGTATCTACACCTAAGGGTATAAGACGAAGCACAGGGTGTATGAAGAATATTTCGTTTATTTAGCTATCGTCCACCTTGTTTGCCTTTATTCCTTCTCTGACCTCCCATTTTTCCTTTGTCCATTTTGCTCACCTCCTTTCACTTATAACCTTTCTGCGGACTAATAGTCCGCAGTTTTAATGTCTTGGTTCACATGG
>CAZHGF010000120.1:0-2817 GCA_964531945.1 uncultured Gammaproteobacteria bacterium
TACAAGAAGAACCTTATGACTATCAAAAATCGAGTAGACCTACTGAAATCGTAGCGACCGCTGCTGTAATTCTTTCTGGTGGAATAGCATTAAGAGTGGTTAACACTACAAATGGCGATATTGTACATCAGCACGGACCAAGCGATATTGCATCAAATGAAAGCACTGACCATACTCTTATTGGAGAATTTCTTATGAGAGAAAACGGAATCATTCTTCCTCGCGAACTGCACACACAAGTATTTCACCAAATAGATTGCCGTTAGAAGTAAAAGAATAAACTAAAAATGACTACTCCTATTCCTACCACAACCCCTCCGATCGCTCCGGTTTGATGCAAGATATAAATCGCATGGTTATCCAGTTTTTTAAATCCAAAATCAGATGGGCGGTATCTTCTTTCACTGAATTGATGTGAAAACCAGTATACCATCTCACCAAGTGACCTGACTGATATATATACCCCAAGCATCATGATCATAAACTTTACCGAGAAAAAACCAATAAGCAATATCCCGATAACAAGTGGCAAGAGAAAAATGAGATCGCCCTTAATAAAGAAGCTTAAGAATTTAATGACGGGTGGTAGTTCGGTAAAAAACCATTTATTATCTATCTCAAACAGCTTTTTAAGCATACATCAAAAGACAATGGGCGTACCAGGAAGAGGATGATTGAATGTGTGAACCCCAGTGGTCCGATCGCTTTCCGTGAAATGTCTCCAGACAGAGATTTCCAAAAAAGGGTTATCCGGTTTTCCTGATGATCCCGGGTACATCACGAGTTCTCCCGGTGTTCCACCGAATAAGTTACTGACATACTTTGCGTCTTTTGTAATACCATTAATAGTAAGTTTCACCATATCACCATACTCATATTTTCCTTTCAGGCGCTCTCCGGTTATCGTGGTTTTTAGATTTCCATAATTATCAATATGACCAACGTAGTACCCTTCGAGTACGGGTACCTCGCTCCGCTGAATTTCTTCCAAGTCCATCTCATCCTCCATCGCATCCATAAGGTGAGCTGAGATACGGGAATATAAATCACGAGACCTGAATTGACTTCCTTTATCCAGGTTGGGATAGTGAAATAAATTCGTCATTTTTTCTCGTATCAGAGAAAATACATACCCCACGTTAGGACCGCAGAGATACATTCCTGATGCTAATCGGACAATCACAAACTCGGCTCCTTTTGCTTTTTCAACTGAGGTAATACTGTTGATGCGGGGATCAGTGTTGACAAAAACAACTGTTTCCAGTGGCTTCCCATACCGCTCTTCCGTCTCAACCACCTGAAAAATTAAAAATGATGTATGAACAGTTGATGGGGTAGAGGATACAAATGAAATCCGTACCTTCTCGGCTTCTTTTGCGAATCCTTCAACAGAGGACCGCACTTCCTGACAGGTTAATGTATCATCAGCCCAGTCTGAAACGACAATAAGTTTTTTCATAGTTTAGAGACTGAATAGTTTACCAACTCCTCCGATGAACGCCGCGAAAGATATTATGATAGCAGATCCGACAAGGAAAATGTTTTGTATTTTTGTATTTCTATACTTGCCCATCAATTCTTCATTATTCGCCAGTTTGTAAAGAAAGTAAAATATTACCGGCAGCATAATTCCGTTCAAAAAGTCCGCGTAGAGGGTAATCTGAAACAGTGATATTTGCGGCAGAAGAATAAAAGCAGACCCCAAAAGAATTTGCAGAATAAAAAAGCCGTAGAAAAGCCGGCTTCGCTTCAGGTCGGTATCCAGACTTCCCTCAAAGCCAAAAAACTCTGAGAACGCGTATGCCGTCGCCAAGGGTACGATAGCACATCCTAAGAATCCGGCAACGAGAAGACCAATACCAAAGAGGAGTCCCGCGAGCTCTCCAGCAAATGGTCTGATTGCGATTGCGGCTTCTGAGGCTCCGGTAATCGGAATACTATGGATAAAAAGAGTGGCGGTAACAGCAACCATCATGAAAAGGGATAACACGTCGGTTAATATTGCTCCTATATAAATTTCGAGTCGTTCATAGCGCAATTTATCCGGCGTTATTTTTTTATCCTTAACGTAACTGTTGATAAAGAACTGTCCCCACGCAGTGATAGTGGTACCTAAAACTGCTATTGCTGTATACAGGTAGTCGAACGAAATTTTTGACTGGGGTACGACCAGAGAAGTCAGCGCCTTTGACCAGTCCGGCTTTGCCATAAAGGCAGATACAATATAGGTAAAGTAAAAAAAAATAAGAAAGAGAAAAAATCGCTCGATAACTTTGAACGACGAATTAGTGATGAAAAAAAAGAGAAAAATAATAAGAAGTGGAAGAAATATACGATAGTCCAGCTGGAATAATTTTAAGGCAGATTTTAAACCTCCCAGGTTCTGAATGATAACGCCAAAATTTACGAGAAACAGCAATGAAAAGATGAGCATTGCGATTCGGATTCCGAATTTTTCACGAATCAAATCCGCAAGCCCTTTACCGGTAACAACTGCTATGCGCGCGCCTATCTCCTGTGTCACCATCAGAACAAGGGTAATAGGGATAAGGGTCGTCAGCATAGCATATCCGAATTTTGACGCCGCAACTGAGTAAGTAGCCACTCCTCCTGCGTCATTATCCGCAAACGCGGTGATCAACCCTGGTCCCAAAACAGCCAGAAGTATAAATATCCTTCGTTTGAAAATATAGAGATGGTTGAACATAAATGTTAAGGTTAGTTCGTTAGTTCGTTCATCGTTCAGAGTATCTACATAGCTAAATGGTCACATGGTTATATGGCTTCTAAACCATTTAACAATGTAACCATGGAACA
>CAZHGF010000121.1:0-2800 GCA_964531945.1 uncultured Gammaproteobacteria bacterium
CATACCTCTCTATTGGTACCGGCAAATCGGGCAGCCAGTGAGTGAGATGAACCAAACCCAAACCATTTCCATCCGGGAGTCCGCGCCATGGTATCTTTCTTAAAGTATGAGATAACTAATGCTGATAACTCATATACTGCTTTCTGGGAAACCTCTGGTCCATGCATACTCCTCATCTGGTTCCGTATCTGCTCTATGGGAGCAATGAGCTTGGAAATATCATGTGTTGAGTCAATCGCTACCTGTCCAATCGCCGTCATAAGATCGAGTAATTTTTTTTGAACAGCTGTTTCCGCGCCGGCGATATCTGCAATGGTACGGGTCATCATCGACCCTCCCGCGCCGCGATATGACAAAAATGAAGCGTCTAGTTCTTCCGCGCCGAGTGAAAATATGTAACTACCATTCTGGATTTTACCTGCCACCTCATCAATAAACTCCTGATTTTGCAAAAACTCATGATCCATGTAGGTAAAAAGCTCTTGCGCATCACTTGAACGCTGAGCATCAATCTTCAGTTGCTCATCGGTACGCGGTCTCTGGTCTGCTCCCGGAGGATTAAATATTCGGGCAATATCTTCGCGGGTGATAAAATAATTATTAATCTCCAACCCCTGGAGACTTTTTGTATTTTCCGGCTGATTTTTGAGATGGTCTTTCATACTCTGTGTAATCTCCTGCCGTTTTTTTGTTTCGGCAAGTAAAATACCTTGCATAGCTCTATCCAGACGATCATAATCCCATTCTTGGCTACTATGAAAATGGTCATAAAGTTTAGCCCATTTTCGTTTACCATCCTTACTGAGCCGATCCCGCTCGAGCCGGATGGGTTTGGTTGGAATACGCTGAATGACTGACTTTGCCAATACCTGGTAGAGGAATTTTTTGTATGCTGCTTTTTCAAGCGCTTGCGGTGATGTTTTCGCCTTAAATTCTTTTTTACCGATTACCTCATGTTCAAGATCAGAAGCAAGTTCGCACCTGATTTGCGCTTCAAGACGGCGTATTTCTTCTGCCACACCATGTGCGGCGGTATCAGGAGCCGCATTGGGATTGATATATTTCCGGTATAAATAATTATACAATTCATCACGATCTGCTCGCGCAATTCCCTCTCTCCGTGCAATCTCCTGTTCCTTCTGCGCCTCAGCTATTCGTCCCGCTTTGACCTCTAGCGCAACCGCATCTTTATATTTCTGGTCACCATTGGGATAAATCAGGTCGTCACTCAACCGGCCTTTCACAAAATCAAGTATTATTTCATAACCTATATTTTCTACAGATTTCCAAGACTCAAGCAGGTTTAGGCTCGTTGAGCCGGGTTCTTTGTAAATGAGCCAGCCTTCATAGGCAGGGCTCAAGCGCCATCCTCCGCGGGTAATAAAACTTCCCACTTTCGCGTAATTTGGCAGTAAATCTATGAATGTCTGTTCGTCAGGATGATCATAAGCTCGCTTTCCGGCAAGCCATGTTTTTTGAAACTCCTCCATCTTGTGCCACAACTGACCATGCTCCCACATCTGGAAAAACTTCTTTCGCTGTCCCTGTACCGGTAAAAAAAGAAGTGGACCATTCAGCACGTCCTCTGCCTGCCAGCGCAAGAAATGGTGAAGCGGATTAAGGGGTGCGAGAGCAGCGCTATCATTGGTATAGTAACTCCGGTAGTTTGGGTCGCCTGTCTGGTTAACCTCAGGATCAGCATACGCAGCTGCCTCCACTTCGGTCATATAGACTCCTTTCGCTAACCCAACTGCCATCGTCATCGCGCGCCGTATACGCCACTCGTCACTTTTGAGCAGTTGCGGATGAAGCATGATTAAATCATCCTTGACCTTTTCCTCCAGGCGTGACAGAACATTTTGAATATCGAACTGTAATCTGAACGCCTCATGCTTCCAGTCATTTTTCGCAAATACTTCATCAACGTACTTGGAGTAGATCCTGAGCGCATCCATAAAGATATCACTATCAGGAAGAAGCATCATGCCATCGATATCAGTTGATAAGAACTGCTGTGCGTATCCGGAAATCTGTGACCAGAATCCGTCTTTGCCTGCACCACGGTAAAAAAGTGCCCGCACATTCTGAAGATATTTACGGGTATCAATCTCCCGATTTCCCATCTCAGTTACCCCAGTCATAAAATCTTCCGCATCTACCTCCCGTAATCCAGGGGTTGGTATCAAACGGGACGCGGGTTTAAATACCTCGTTTCCATTAAAATCAATGTGTTTACGTGCTTCTGTATATTCATAGGAAGAAGCTCTATAAAACTTCATCCTATGGAAAATTGATCTGCCTTCACGATCTCCCGCGATTTTATTTGCGATCGAACGGCCGAGTCGTGTAAGACTTTGCCTCAGGGTGTTATATGCATTTTCAATCGAGTTCATAAAGCCTTGCCGCACGACTTCATCAAAGAACTCCTCTGGCCGGAAATTGTCCACCCGCATGAGCATCTTACTGAAAAGAAGATCCTCCGTACTCTTTCCCTATCAGCGGGATCAAGAAATGAAGCATAATTTCGTTGCCATTCTAGCTCAAATGCGTCCTCTTCGCCTCCCCTTCTTCGCTCTCGTTCTCGAGGACGAGGTGAGGTTTCTCTCCGGAACAGGTCAATCTGCTGCCGATCAACACCCAATTGGTCTGCTACATCGGCTAACGCGTCTACTATTTTTCCATGGAGAGTAGGATCGATTTGTCCCAGCTCGCGAAACTCCTGACGACTGAGGGTTTCTTGACCTAACGGATCATTGACCCGATTGTCAACTATTCTATTGAAGATCTTATAAAGATAAGA
>CAZHGF010000122.1:0-2794 GCA_964531945.1 uncultured Gammaproteobacteria bacterium
CTATTTTTGGGACCGATTCTGACGAATTTTACACGTTTTTTAACGAAGTATTGAATACTTCTGAAATAGATTTCTCACAGTTTTCGCTCAATCAGTTAGTTGAGTTAAATAACCCGTTTTTCCAGGATAGAGAATCAGTAAGCGGACTGTACGGACACTACACCGTATCTCATATACACATGTACCGAAAAGATACATTCAGAATTCAAGACTATGAGCGCTTCAGGGAACTGTCGTTTATGCGTCAAATGGCAGAAAAGGTAACACCGACAAAATATAACAGCTTAGACGAGCTTGAGCAGGCGCTATTTGACCAAAGAGGGGTATCGAGAACCTGGGGTCATATAATAGGTGGTCTCTATTCGGATAAATTTGAATGCCTGATCCTTGGAGAGCCATATCGAGTAGTGTTTAGTGAACTTCTCAAAAAAGGATTTACACCAGATGAATACGCATCTTTATACGGATATCTCAAAATATGTTATCCCGGTCATGTACAACGAGATGAGTTCCTCCGCGAAATAAATAAGGTGTATCTGCGTCGGAACGATATAGCTCTTGATCAAAAACTAAGCCACCTTTCTCGCTATTTTGATGAGTTGGGTCCTGAGGGAATGCTCATTGTAGCAGATCAGATTACGGCTCCTGCCGAGTACCAACAATTCAGAGAAGTAATGGGAAAACTAATGAGTGAGTATCTGAACGGGGGGTCAACGGTGACTAGGGTTGCGGTTGCCGATTATTTATCCTCACAGTTAACCAGCCGGTTTGAGACGTTGTTTGACAGCGCAAAGAATGATCCAGAAACTCAAGACAACACTTCAACGACACTAGCAGTGAATTGGGCACACGAGATGTTTAATGGCCAGCGGGGAGTTCTGTATGATCGAGCTTCTGGTAAAGCTGCGGCCGACAATCAGGGAAGAGTACTCTTTAGATCGTTCTCAGACCTCGTACAGGAATTGAAAGGAATGTCAGCTCTTAAACGGTTCGCTCTTGCCCAAAAAGCGCTCACTGACTCAGGCGGAGCGCTCACTACTCCAGAAAATAGAAAAAAACTGGGCAGCATAGTAAATGAATCGCTCAATATTTCCTCTCCCTTTGTACGATCTGTTCTCCAGCTTGGATGTGAACGCGTACCGCCTCATTTCTTAAGCTTTCCGGTTGCACGCATGTTGTCTCCACTTCTGTTCCGGGCATTCGATGTAGAGGCAGTCGCAGTAGATAGGGTGCAGCAAGTCAAATTATATGGAGGCATATATCCCGACATTGAACAAATAACCGACTCCAGATCTGATTACATCAACCTCGAAGATATTATCCCTGAAGACAGACTCGTTCATCTCATGACTGCCGATACAAGAAGCGCGCTTCTGTTTGGATCAGACTACCGCAATCAACCGGAAGGGTTCGCGTTACAGGCCGCCAGACACAGTGATGACCAATACGAAGAAGTTACCGCTTGGTTACGGAAACAGTTTGCAAAAGAGGAAACAAACGGGGCAGTCGCAGAAAGCACCTTAGACGCGGGTACAGAGGCGGTAATCAGAGGAATCGAGGGAAGCAGCGCTTTGGGAGTACGATCGCTACAACTTGCGCGGCAGCTTCATAAATTTTCCGAACCGGTTGCGAAAAGGCTTGATCAGACGTTTGATGCTAATCCCGGGCAAAACAAACTGATGTTCTGGGAAAACCTTCAACGGGTTGCGGAACAAGATACTGAAGTAAAGCAGTTTCTCGATGAAAAACTGATCTCACTCGAGGGATACCTGGGTGGCGGGAGTTTGTACACAACCTACGCAGCAGTCATAAAAGGAGATGATGGTAGTCCCCGGAAAGTTGTTTTGAAGATGTTAAATCCAAACGCAACATTTTTCATAAAAAACAGTTATACTGCTTCACAAGAGGTGCTCAAAGCGATTGCTGAAGGCGATACCTCAGCAGCAGCAGATAAACAATATGCCAGGATGGGGATGCTGGTAGTGGACATGGCAAACGCCTGGTGCCTCAAAGATATTAATGACCCGACATTCACTCTTGATGATGATCTCTTTCGCCAAACAATCACTGCCTTCAACGAAGGAAAAAGTGATGCTGTTTTTTATGCGCCTGAGCGCGCTTTTAATTCTTTCAAGTTGAAATCCGAAGATGAGGCTGGCGGACAAACATTGAATAAAATATTGAAGGATGATGCTCTGCCAAAAGAGACCAAAGGTAAAATCATATCGAGTTTATACAATTTTATGCTTCATCAGTTAACCATGCCTACCGAGCAGGGAGATTTCGTCGTTCATTCTGATCCACATGTCGGTAATTACATGGTTGATCTTAGTGGGGATACTCCGAGAGTCGGTGTCATTGACCGGAGCATGTATCTTAAATTTTCTCAGGAAGACGTCAATGTGTTAAAACCACTTCTGGAAAGTCAGGATTACCGGCATTTCGCTCATTCGCTTATTCAACGGATGCTTGATGTGAATAATGTGCAGGGATTTGGAGAACGAACCAGAGTTACGACGAGTATTTTAGGAAAGCTTGTCTCTGAATATGCTAAACAAAAGCTTACCGGAAGCAGTAGCAACTTTGAACTATTTCGCGTGTTAAATGCTGAACTGGGTGCACGAGGGATGGAGGTGCCTCTTGAAATGCAATTGATGGTACGGAATGTCGCCGCACTTCTTGAGCTAAGGAAACAATACGCAACGTAATGGAATCAAAGTTAAGAACTATGAAACTCTCCGGACCAAAAGTCCACAGTTTCCCAAATGTTAATAGTTGAAATACACTGTCGCGA
>CAZHGF010000123.1:0-1762 GCA_964531945.1 uncultured Gammaproteobacteria bacterium
GAAAAACCATTCTTTGACAACTCGTATGGGCTTTGATTTTACTTCATCCCCCCCATAGTTATATTGCGGTTGTGTTCGTGAAGGCTGTATCACCATGCGTACTGACAGATCGCTCCCTGTCACTACGACATACGCGAATAACGTACTACTTCTGTAGGCTAAAATCTTTCAACTCCATCACCTCAGCAATCGTATTATTTGACTTATCCCATACTCCCCGTATCCGCACTCTCTCATTGACAGACACCTGACCGAAAGTAAGAGTTTCACCATTTCTGTTGACGATCTTGGCAGCACTCGAGACTGAAACGGTCTGGTTTCCTCTGACAGCCGTACTGATGACCAAACTATCACTCCCTTTTGACTGTACGGTCCCGAAGAATACACCGCTTCGTTTTTGAACCGAAAGGTTTCTGATCATCCGCGCTTGAACGGTGGTATCATTCGTAAACGCCCCCCAGACATTGACCCTGTTGCCGACTGCAGTTTCCCCGAACGATGACTTACCCCAGAAGTGCCGCATAAATTTAGTGTTCGAGTCAGTATTGATCGTATAAGATGTTCCATTACTCATGACAGTCAACGTAGTGCCACTTTTTGCCGTCACTTCACCGTTTATGATCTTTCCTGCTTTTTTACCCGCTTGTTGAACTTGTTGCTGAATATTCTGACGCAGGTTTTGCTTTAGATCCTGTGCTTCTTTTTTGATTTTTTCTTTTTCCTGCTGCATCTGTTCCCGCAAATCCTGTTTTAATTTCTGCATCTCATCTTTTAACTTTTGCCGCTCTTCTTTTAACCGCTGTGCGGCTTCTGAAGCAGTTTCTGCGGAAACATAATGCACAGGAGGCAATAAAAGAAATGCTAAAAAAACAACAACAAATACCTTTTTTTTCATAGAAAAATAAGTGAAATAGTAACTTCCTATATAACGAGATACAGAAAGTGCGGAAAAAGTTTCATTTTCTACTCGCTTAAGCGCCAAGCGCTAAACGCATTACGGCTCATATGTCACCATAATTTCTTGCTCTATATGATTTCCCTGATCATCGTTGGCGACAATAATAAAGCTGTTATCTCCTTCTTCTAGTTGGATTGTTGTGAAAAAATTGCCGTTCCTATCAGCTTTTAGCTCGTTTTCATTGACAAATACACTCGCGTTTGCTGCAGTTTTTCCTCTGATAACAATACTTGCAACATGAACAGTAGATCCATTTGCCGGATACTCAACTGAAAGAGATATCCCGCTTTGAGTACCTTTATCTCCAGAAGGAAGAGGAGTCGGTGAAATTACACCTTTTTGCTGTTGTAGTCTCGGGAGTGTCTTATTGGCGGAAATGAATGCCAATCCTCCAAACAATACAAGAAGAAATATAATGGTTCCTGTTATTGTATGCATACTATTATTTTACCCAAAACGAAAGAATTGCGCGAACCTTTTTAGGAAAATGCCTCAGTCTCGCCATTCTGCACTTTTCGGATTATCTTATCATCATCATCCATAGCATTACTATTATGTGATAAAATAGAAATATGAAAGAAGGTACGGTACTTCTCATTGGGCGGCCGAATGTGGGGAAATCGACATTTCTCAATAATCTTATTGGTCAAAAAGTAGCAATCACTTCGCCAAAACCACAAACCACTCGCTTTCCTATTAAGGCACTCTACGAAGAGGAGAGGGGTCGCATTATCTTTATTGATACCCCGGGAATTTTTGGTAAGGCGGAAGACTCGCTTTCAAAAAAAATAAATGAAAAAACGC
>CAZHGF010000123.1:1772-2729 GCA_964531945.1 uncultured Gammaproteobacteria bacterium
CTACAATCAATCAATGAAAACATCGATGTTGTCCTCTATATGGTTGACCATACGCGGAAACGAGATTTTGAAGAAGGAAAAGTATTGGGCATTGTCCGAAAAATAGCAAAACCCAATAAAATACTGGTTATTAACAAAGTTGATCAGGAAGAACCATCATATTTGCCGCAGTATAAATTCCTGGAGGATGAGTTTGAAGAGGTATTTGGTATTTCAGCGCTGAAACGACAGCATCTGAAACCACTCCTGGACAAAATTTTTTCTCACCTTCCGGAACAGAAAAAAAGTACGGTCGATGAACGACCGGTATATTATCTTCTCAATCAGGATAGTAAACTGTTTATCGCGGAACTCATTCGCGAAAAGGTATTTTTACAGATGGGAGAGGAGATTCCTTACACATCCACTGTGGTTGTTGACGAGATTACTCCCCGCCATGACAAACTGACGTATATCAAAGCCCGTATTTTGACAACAAACGATCGCTATAAAAAAATGATTATTGGCGCCGGAGGAAGAAAAATAAAAGAGATGGGAAGCATGGCACGAAAAGAGATTGAGCTTGCGACGAAAAAGAAAATCTTCCTTGATATTACCGTTGAAACCGACCCTCACTGGCAGGAAGTGTACTATTCTTGATGCTGAGCACTTAGCACCAAGCGCTTGGTCACTTCTTATATTTGGAATATATCAAAGATTAAATATCAAATAGCAATAGACATATTAAAAATCAAATATTTTTCACTATTTAATATTTGCTTTGTATGTTTGATCTTTGATTTTTGATATTTGATATTGCTACGATTACTATTCGATCTTTTTTAGTTGTACGAAGTCTACACGTAACTATTCTGATTACCCGTAATCATCATGTGAATAAGTTACGAAACATATGGCACTCCCAAGAGGTTTCGTAACGTATGAAAACAGGAGTGCCGATGCAGATCTGTAATGATC
>CAZHGF010000124.1:0-2719 GCA_964531945.1 uncultured Gammaproteobacteria bacterium
AGTCAAGAATTTTAAAATTCTGGATTTCATTCTGAATTTTGAATTCTCGATTCTAAATTCTTCTCACATACTCCGTAATATCTTTATTCTTTCCTCAACCGGCGGGTGGGTACTGAAGAGATTTGCAAGCCAGGCTCCGGTATTCTTTTTTTTAAATGGATTCGAGATAAAAAGGTGGGCGGTTGAGGTCGTGGCATGATGCATCACATGCCGATCGCCAGCTATCTTCTCAAGCGCTCGTGCGAGGCCTTCGGGATAGCGGGTAATAAGCGCTCCCGTGGCATCCGCGAGAAACTCACGCCGTCGGGATACGGCAAGCTGCACGATAGTCGCAACAATCGGCGTAATAATGAGAACCAAGATAAACAACACGAAGAAGATCGGGTTTCTATTTTCCCGATCGCTATTTCCGCCTCCCCACCACATGCTCCGCATAATCCAATCAGCAATAAGGGCAATGGTGCCAACGAGTACCGCGACGATTGAAGAAACCAAAATATCGTAGTTTTTAACGTGTGAAAGCTCATGCGCAATGACTCCCTCGAGTTCTGAACGTTCTAATTTGTGGAGTAATCCCGTTGTCGCACAGACGACCGCGTGCTTTGGATCGCGACCAGTCGCAAACGCGTTAAGAGACGCATCATCCATTACGTACAACTTTGGCATTGGAAGACCGGCAGCGATTGTGAGATTTTCGGTGACGGTATAAAAATCAAAATGTTCTTTTTTATTTGCCGGACGGGCACCGGTGGTAAATAACACAATTCTATCTGAGTAGAAATAGCTTCCGATTGAGGAAACGAGCGAAATAATAAAACCAAAGATAAAATACTGCGTAGGGTTATTGAAAAATTTCCCGACTACAAAGAAGAATCCCGTCATCAGAACGATAAAAATACCGATGATTAAGTATGTTCGCAGTTTATTGTTTGTGATTTGATTGTAAATACTCATATGAAGTGGAGAACGTTAAGGATTCACCGTTCACCGTAACAATATGGTTAAATGGTTACATTGTTACATGGTTCAAATAGTTTTGTGATTAACCATTGAGCCATTTAACCATATAACCATTTCACAATTGAACCATTACTTTCTCTCTTTCTGGACGCTGAACGCTCGACGAATAACAATTATGTAAACTTCACCGATACATTTTTCCGTTCCTCTTCGCCTGCCTCAAAAAACTCGAAGTGTTTGAAAGAGAACAGGTTTGCGATAATGTTACTGGGGAACATATCCACTTTCGCGTTATAGTCAAGAACATTTGCGTTATAAAACTGTCGGGAATAAGCTATCTTATCTTCGGTATCCTCGAGTTGCCGCTGAAGTTCCTGGAAGTTTTCGTTTGCTCTCAATTGAGGATATGCTTCGGCTACCGCAAATAATGACTTTAACGCACCGGTAAGCATGTTATCCGCTTCTGCCTTCTCATGCATTGATTCAGCCTTCATGAGAGCAGATCGAGCTTTGGTTACATTTTCAAAGACTTCTTTCTCATGTTTCGCATATCCTTTAACGGTTTCAATGATATTGGGAATTAAGTCAGCTCTCCGCTTGAGCTGAACATCAATGCCGGAAAGCGCTTCCTGAATACGGGTCTTCAAAACCACAAACCCGTTATAGGTTGCAATAAAGTAAACCGCAAGCAATACCCCGATACCGATAAGAACGTACATTGTATTTATTTCCATATTTTACCTTTAATTTATAATGTTAGTTCGTTATACGCGCATGGTTAAATTGTTCAAGGTTACCAGTTGATAAAACCACTTAACCATACAACCATGAACGATGAACGAACTACCCAACTAACCACTTTCTAAATTCAAGATGCGTCTTAGTATTCATTATATCATGTTTTGTACACCATCCGCGACGTGCAACCGATACGCCATACGAAATGCCATTCATAAACTCGGTTGCGTGAGCATCGGTATTGATTATGTACTTCATCCCGTACTTCAAACCTTCTCGTACTAAAGTATCTGGTAAATCAAGTCTGTCTGGACCTGAGTTTATCTCAAGCGCGATATCTTGGCTTTTAACATGTTTAAATATCTCTTCCCAATCCAGATCAACTCCATCACGCTTTCCCAATAATCTACCGGTTGGATGGCCGAAGATCCGCACTTTTGGATAGGATAATGCTTTTAATACCCGCTCTGTCATCTGTTTCGCCGACTGACGGAAAGCGCTATGGAGAGACACAATAAGATAATCCACATACTCAATTGCCTTGACCGGTAAAGCAATTTCTCCGTTTGGCGTAATATCGACTTCGAGTCCGATAAAGTAAGGGATCTTGCTTTTGGAAAGTTTTGTCTTAATATGTTCTTTTCTCTTTTTCATAATACGAATGATCTCTTCCTCTGATAACTCGGATACTTTTGGGTTATGATCGGCAAATCCGACGTACTCGTATCCCAACTCCACTGCTTTATCCACAATTTCCTGATAGGTATTCGCTCCCAGATCATGGGATGGGTGCAGATCATAGGATGAGTGGATATGGAAATCTCCTTTTATGTCCTTCAGTCCGACTAAGTGCGGTAGCTGTTTCTTTTCGGCGATGCTAATCTCGTTGGTACCTTCTCGTATCTCCGGCGGAATATACTGTAATCCCAGGAACTCGTAGAATTTTTCCTCTGTATCAAATTCATAAATATTCTTCTCCTTGTTGTAATAGTGAACAGTGAGCGCTGAACGGTGAACTTTT
>CAZHGF010000125.1:0-2709 GCA_964531945.1 uncultured Gammaproteobacteria bacterium
GAATAACCTGTTATTACTTTTTCCCAAGGAGTGCCATATGTATGGAACTCATACATCATATTGACATCCCCAAAAAATCCCGTTAATATTCAAACATTCTAGGATGGTTATGGAATACAATAATAAACACATTGTTGTGGCTCATTTGTTGGAAAATCAACCCGCTTGCTAAAGCGGGTTTTTGCATTTTATGGGATTCCTTCATCAGAGAGAGAAAAAACTTGAAGAGAAGTGTGGAATTGTTGGAGTATTCTCCAGACGATACACCGCCAATCTTCCGCTTGCGCTTCTTGCAGCAGGAGGTGTACAACACCGCGGCCAACAGGGAACCGGGCTCGTCGTAAAAGCGAGAAAACGCCTGCTCTCCTGCAAAGATAATGGTCTTTTGCAACAAGTCTTCACGACGAAAAAAATTAAACAATACAACAAACGCTCACGGTGGATTCTTGTACATTGCCGTTATGGTACTCACGGATCTTATCAAAAAGAAAATTTGCAACCTTGTATTGTTACCACAAAAAATGGAGATCAAATCACTATTGTCCACAATGGAGAGTTCGCAGCGAGTACCAGTATAAATAATATGCTGCAAAAAAAACTTCCGCGCGGGACGAGCGACACGTATCTTTTCGCCCAACTTTTAGCACAAACTGAAGGAGAAACATGGGAGGATAAAATAACAAACGCTCTTTCAAAAGTCACCGGATCCTTCAGTCTCATTATCGGAATTAACGACACGTTGTATGCCGCGCGGGATCCTTTTGGCATCCGACCTCTTATCATAGGAAAAATTGATAACGGTTGGCTTATTGCCTCAGAAACACATGCGTTTGACAAAGTAGGCGCAAAAGTTTCCCGGGAACTCCAGAAAGGTGAAGTTATCCGTATCAATAAAAGAGGCATGAAGGTAATTAAAAATAAGTCAAAAAATCCTCATCATTTTTGTGATTTTGAATGGGCATATTTCAGCAAACCAAATTCGCTCCTCTCAACCAACGAACATCGAAAACAGTATAAGAAACCTGATGAGTGGTTAGCGGTAAATGCGTTTCGGGAACGATGCGGAAATATATTAGCTCTAGAAGCTCCGGTACGTAACGCTACGTTTGCGGTTGGCGTTCCGGATTCAGGAATTGCGCTTACTACTGCTTACTGTCATCAACTTGGTGTTTCTTACCGGCAAGTTATTATTCGCGATCACTTTGATCCCAATGGAATCCAGCGGTTATTTATGCCTGATAAACATATCTGGAAAGATGCAAAAGTGGTAGTTGGTGACGACTCTATTGTGAGAGGAAATGTATCGGCGCAAATTACGAAAGCAATATATGCATTGGGCGCAAAAGAGGTTCACTGGATTATTGGTTTTCCCCAGATTATGCACCGGTGTCACTTGGGAGTAAGTATTCGCACTCGCCACGAACTCATTGCGCCGCAATTTAACGGCAGTCCCAAAAGAATCGCGAAAGCTATTGGCGCAACCAGTGTGAGTTATATTTCTTCCATTGGATTTATCAAAGCTCGATTGCTGAACTCTGAAGTAAAGATTCCCAATAATCCCCAGGAAATATTTTTAAGAAACGGGGGGTGTGGAGGGTGTATCACCGGGCTCTATCCTGTCGGAAGAAAGGGAGAAATTTATGCAAGTTCATCGTTAAGCATTCATCGCAAAGAAAATGGTTATTGAACCATTCAACCATCAATAATTGCTGAACTATGAATGAATTCATATGAAACGACTCGCAGTGCTTATCTCAAATGGCGGAACCGGGACGAATCTCCAATCAATTATTGATGCAATCGAACGGAAAGAGTTACAAGCACATATTGCGGTCGTCATCAGCGACGCAGAGAAAGCGTATGGTCTCACTCGGGCAGTAAACCACAATATCCCTATCGCAATAAATAAAGATAAACATAAACTGCTCTCTCTGCTTCAAAAATACCACGTGGATTATGTCGTACTAGCCGGTTGGAAACAGATAATCACCGACGAAATTATTGAAGCGTTTCCCAATCGAGTCATCAATACTCACCCGGGACTTATTCCTGAAACAAAAAATGGAATTGTTACCGCTCCTGATGGAACACCGGGCTTATGGAATAAAGGGAAGTTCACCGATAGGGCGATACAAAGTTTTCTTGAGAACGGCGCGACCTATGCCGGTTGCTCGAATCATTTCTTAACAAAAGAGTTTGATTTTGGACCAGTCTTAGGGAGATGCTTTGAAAAAATAGAACCAGGTGATACCATTGATTCTCTTTATACGCGGTTGAAGCAGAAAGAAAACGCATTGTATGTTGAGGTGTTAAAAAAAATTTGCAACGGTGAGGCAATGAAACTATATAAATACGCATTGCTGAGCGTCTACGATAAAACGGGTATTGCAGAGTTTGCGGATGTGCTATACCGGCTTGGCTACAAACTCATCTCGACCGGTGGCACCGCTCAAACACTTCTTGAGAATGGCATACCTATCCTCCCTATTCAATACGTTACAAAAAATCCGGAGAGTTTTGATGGAAGAATGAAGTCTATCAGTTTTCAGGTTGCCTCAGGAATTCTCTTTGATAGATTGAAATCCAATCATGTGCAGGAGGCAGAGAAACTCGGAATCAAACCTATTGATCTTGTTGTTTGCAACCTCTATCCTTTTGAAAAAAGGATAGCACATGAATCAGTTACCCTCAGTGAGGCAGTTGAGATGA
>CAZHGF010000126.1:0-518 GCA_964531945.1 uncultured Gammaproteobacteria bacterium
AAATTCATAACTCTGAATTCTTATAGGCCATCAACTTGTCGCTCGTCACTAACCGCTTTTTTGTAAATCATCACCTTCGGGTGATCGTAGACGGTGAAAGATTCGTCTACTGAATCATCACTCATTTCCAATTTCCATCCTCCGGCTGGCTGACCAATTTTCAAACCAGGATACGATGTAAATTCGGCGACTTTTGTGAACATTATATCCTGGTCATTGCGAGGAGCTTGCGACGAAGCAACCCCAGTGAGATTGCCGTGTCCACGACTACCGTCGGGACTCGGAGTGACATTACTGTTAGTAAACAACCTCTCATAATACTCCGCAGTTTTGGGATAGCAGATGGGATATTTTTCACAGTCCTTCAATTTCTGTAAGGGCGTATACAGTCGGTTTGAAGCGATAATAATGTAATCTGCTGCTTTTAATTTTTCATTCAGAATCTGCCATTTCGTATCATTATCCGGTAAGTCATAGAGTGTCATTTCTACAAATCTATAGTTTTGCGAATCGGTAAG
>CAZHGF010000126.1:528-2688 GCA_964531945.1 uncultured Gammaproteobacteria bacterium
GGAATATTGTTATGTATCCACTCAGAGGCCGCAACGCGGGTATGAGGACGGGTGTAAATCGAGATAAACATGAGTGTCCATAGACCTGATAAAATGACGAAACCAACAATGATCAGTTCTCGACTTCTCCCGCCTTTGGCGCGATCCGCTCGAACTATAAATATTTTATTCTTTGACCAATCCGCAATTTTATACATTCCATACCCAGCCAAAATCACAAACAGCGGATACAGGGGAAGCATATAACGCATAAACTTCACCGCCGATTTGCCGATTATCAGGAAGTAGAGGAGATAGAAAAGTATAGCGATTAGTAATTGGTGATGAGCGATCAGGGATATGAGGTTGTGAGCTCTGCGTTGCAAATTTGAGTTTTGACTTTTGATTACCATTACAAATCCAAGAATCGAAAGTAGTGATAGCACCGGTCCGAGTCCCCAGAAAAATATATTTTTCAAATAGTCTATATAGGGAGTGGTATCGACATATTGGAGCGTATAAGGGAAAATATACGGGTTCGCATTCATCTTTGTCTGAAGGAGAATATCCGAAAAAAACCTTTTATGTTCAATATATGCGTACGGCATGAAGAAGAAATGAAAAAAGAGAAAAGAGAGAATAAAGTATATCAAGCGCTGCAGCGCCAATATCATGAAACCTGAAACATGTAACATGAAACATTTTGTGTTGCATGATTCATGCTTCATGTTGCATGTTTCATGATTTTTGAACAATACTACTCCCGCAACAATCGGAAAAAACAGAATTGCCGTAACTTTTGTTGCTGCGGCAGCGGCAGAAAGTACTGCTAGGGCGATAATAAATTTAGTCTGAGGTTTTTGCATATACAGCAAGAGTACATAGAGAAGCGCCGTAATGAACAAGTTCAGATACACATCAACAATAAAAAAGTGGGAGTTCTGAATAGGAAAAAATGCAATAGCGTAAAAAAGAGGGGGTAAAAGAGCGCCATGCGATTTGAAAATAAGCTGCGATATTTTATAAAGCAAATAGACTACCAGAAGATCAGCGATGATCGAGAGCGACCTTCCGACAAAAAGAAGTCCGTTATAGTTGGAGAGAGTAGTAGAAGAGAGAAAATCAATCAGTTGAGAAGTGCCTTTCAACACATACACGGGCAGTGACCCGTAGTTGAAAAAATGAGGATTCAGGTTTTTAAAAAAATGGATCTGGTCGGCGACCATGATAAGCATCCGCTCATCCGGATGAAGATGGAACCCTTGATCCCAATTGATGCCAATAACCCGTAAAACAAAAGCTATGACGATAATGATTGTTATTTCCCGCATATTGACTATAATTATATAGCGCGAAACCTTTTCCTTTATAAGGATTATAAATGTTATAAAAGTTATAATTCGTTTTGTAAAATATGATTCCCGTACTTTTAGATCTCAAGTTTCTCAAAATCTATACCTTCGGTATTTTTCTTGTGCTGGCATTTTTCTGGAGCGCGTACCTTTTGTGGAAAAATATCCGATTAACTTCGTATAAAGAAGATGTTATTTTTGATAGTGTTTTTACCTCCCTTGCCAGCGCTTTATTTTTAGGAAGACTTGTATATGTTATAGCACACTTTGACAAATTTGGATTTAATGTATTGAAGTTTATTCTTATCAATGGTTATCCCGGGTTTTCACTCTATGGCTGCGTCGCCGGAGGATTCTTAGGGCTCCTGCTGTTCTTACTTTCAAAAAAAATAAAATTTTTCGATAGTATTGATTACTTTATCGCACCAGTATTATTAGCACTTGGTATTGCCAAGTTGGGTGCATTTTTTTCCGGTGTGGAAATAGGGGCCAAAACAAAGTTTCTCCTCGCGCTCAAATACGCGGGGCAAGATGGGTTTCGACATCTCACGGCGTTTTATGAGGGAGTTCTTTTCATGATTTGTTCTTTTGTCGTAAATAAACTCATGTTTGAGGTACGGCGGCAGAGATACAATAAGGGATTCACCTTCTATTTCTTCTGGTGGTATCTGGCTTTTGTTTATTTCCTCTTTGATCCACTGAAGTCAACCCATATCACCTTTCTGACTCCGCATAGCCCGAACTTTACGCTATCGTTTGCGATCCTCTTGACTTTTAGCTTTTACTTCCTATCCTATTTTAGGAATTTGATCTCTAAGAAAATCGGAGT
>CAZHGF010000127.1:0-1714 GCA_964531945.1 uncultured Gammaproteobacteria bacterium
ATTGCCTTTTAGGCTGAAGTTCATGCCACCACCTCTGGTGGTGGTATAATTGACTTTGCCTTATGGATAACGTATATGTTTTAGTTGAAGGGTATGCTTATCCAGGCCCAAATGATTCTTATATTGCCAGTCCAACTACTTCACTTATAGAGACAAACGACAAAAAGATACTGGTTGATCCAGGGACAAATAGAGGGAAAGTCTTAAAAGCTCTCAATGATAGAAAAATAAAGTTAAGAGATATAGATTTTATTTTTTTAAGTCACTATCACCCCGATCACTTCTTAAACATCAGATTATTTCCTGAGCTTGATATGTATGATGGCACTACCCTATGGAGGAATGATGAAGAATATACCCACAAGAAGTATATTCCCGGAACAGCTATAGAAATTCTTCCAACTCCCGGTCATAGCTCTGAACATGCTTCATTATTGGTAAAAACAGCGGAAGGGATCGTGTGTATAGCCCAGGATGTATTCTGGTGGGAAGACGGCAAACAACAAACTGATACCGAAAAGGCGCTTCTTACCTTAGAAGATCCGTTTGCGACCGATAGAGATTCATTAATCGCTTCAAGAAAAAAAGTACTTGAGAGAGCAGATTTCATCATTCCCGGACACGGTAAAATGTTTAAAAATCCGCGAAAGTAAAATCTTTTCTTAAGAGTTCAGGTAGATCAAAAGCTGAGTGAAGAGTCTAGGTTACCATTACGATGGAGAGCTGAAACAAAGATATTAATTTTATTACTTGTTCCACATCAAACTCTTACCTATTCCTTACATGAATCCTTTTTCATTATAGTAATGAATAATCTTTTAAATCAGTGTTTAAAAGCAGGAATTTTAGCTTTAGTATTTATTGCTTTGCAATTTCTCCTTGCTCCAAGTTCTGTACAAGCAAGTGAAGAACCTTCACCTTCTCCTTCTCCAACATTCTCGTGCTGTGAACATGATATTAAGGTAAATCAGGTACAGGTTGTTCCACAAAAAACAGCACAGGGCGCAGGGACAATCACCGTTACGATTGATTACAAGTTAGATATCCATTGGTGGTGTGATAAGGTGCCAAAAGATGACTGCCTGGCTTTTTACGAGGTTGTTTTGGAGGATAGTAACTGGCAGGAGTTTGTCGGAGGAAAGTGGGTTGATATACCTGCGGCCAATGTAGCTGAGTCAATCATTCCTGATCCACCCTTAAAGGTAAAGTGCGATGGAAAGACACATAAAGGTACATGGAGTTATACATATATTGCTACCATAACAACAGCAAATCCGATACGCAATACATCTCTTATCTTTGACTGGGATGTTCCGGCCATGAAAGGGACAAGTTATCATTCTGAGTATCAGGTATTTGGTGTCTCGCCGACAACAGGCACCAAGCCACCTACTGTCAAGGGAAGTCACCCAAAGAAGAAGTAGATATCCCCTATAATGTTCCTATGTATTTTCGGCAAATTCTTCACGAGGAAAAGTCATGTATATCCTATGTGGTTGGTTGTCCTACGATGAAGGTTTGTGCGGTCATCGATCCGCAGGGAGATAGAGATGAATATATTGCAAGAGTAAATGACCAGAACTTACAAATAGTAACGGTGATAGAGACGCACATCCAAGCAGATCATCTATCTTCAGCACGTGAGCTCGCAAAAAAAACGAATGCCACTCTCTGCTTTGGGCCAGGAGCTACGGTACCGTTTCCTCATAAACAA
>CAZHGF010000127.1:1724-2614 GCA_964531945.1 uncultured Gammaproteobacteria bacterium
TGAAATAGTGACGGTGGGTAATAGAAATATCAAAATTATTCATACACCGGGTCACACAAAAGAGCATGTATGTCTTCTGGTTGATGGATGGTTTGTACTGACGGGAGATACCCTGTTTGTTGGTGATGTCGGACGGGTTGATTTATCGGTAAAAGATGAGGACAAGAGTGAGCCGGTAATGAGGGCAGAGCAACTGTATGATAGCCTCCAGAAGCTGAGCAGTCTTCCGGATTGGACCGAAGTATACCCCGGCCATTACTCGGGTTCAGTCTGCGGCAAGGGTATGGATGGGAAACCCATAAGCACTATCGGCTGGGAGAAAGTACATAATGACGTACTCAGACTCAGGAAAAAGGATTTTATGTCATATCTTGCTGTCAATGTTCCACCGTTTCCTGCTGATTTTCAACAGATTAAAAAGAAAAATATGGGGATCTAATGGAGAGTTGTTTGCTCTTACCAAGAGGAATAAATGTCATAGTTTATGAAGCCCTGCTATGTATACGTTACATAGACATCGTGAGCGGGTATTTCTTTTTGTTGGAAGGAGGATGATGATGAACAATAGTCTCATACCAAGGGTTAGTTCTCCTTTTTTCCTGTGGGACTCGATGTGCGGCTCGATAGAGTTTGTCAGTAATAGACTGATTCATTTTTCTCACCTACAGTCTAATGTTGCTATTAAGCTTCTCATCACCATATTGCAGTGATGCACATCACTATATTACTCTCATGTATATCCGTTGACAACTGAATAGTAAGAAAACTTGGAGAAGAGGACCGATTGTCTCAAATTCTCTGCATAAGTTACGAAACATATGGCACTCCCAAGAGATTTCGTAACGTATGAAAACAGGAGTGCCGATGCAGATCTGTAATGATCGCGACTG
>CAZHGF010000128.1:0-2592 GCA_964531945.1 uncultured Gammaproteobacteria bacterium
ATTTCTCACGGTCTTCGGTGAGAATCACCGACTCAATCGGTGTCCCCAAAACCGAGACTTTATATTTTTTACACACTCCTTTTTTCTGCAACGCGATACCACAATTGAGCGCTGTCTGCCCGCCAAATGAGACGGTGATTGCGTCTGGTTTTTCTTTTTTGATTACTTCTTCAACGAAGTATGGTTTAACGGGAAGAAAGTACACCTTATCGGCTAAAAACTCAGAGGTTTGAATTGTAGCGATGTTCGGGTTAATAAGGACAGTTTTGACTCCTTCCTCCTTAAACGCCTTGATTGCTTGAGAACCGGAATAATCAAACTCTCCCGCTTCTCCGATTTTGAGAGCGCCAGAACCGAGGATGAGTACCTTGTTAATCATATATAACTTTTATAATTTTTATAATGGTTATAACTTTTACATAATGGCCTTCTCTAAAAAATAATCAAACACCCACTCCGTATCCATGGGTCCGGGAGTGGCTTCCGGGTGAAACTGCACCGACATAAACGGTAACTTTGTATGAATTAATCCCTCATTTGTATTGTCGTTGGCGTTGACAAACCATTGCTTGAATCCGGAAGGAATATTTCCCACCGCAAATCCATGGTTTTGTGTCGTAAGGTAACAACGCTCCGAACCGGCAAGGAGCGCCGGCTGATTCTGGCTCCGGTGGCCGAATTTGAGCTTAAAGGTATCTCCGCCGGCAGCAAGTGCCAGAATCTGATTTCCAAGACAGATGCCAAGGATTGGAATTTTTGCATCGAGAACTTTTTTCACCGTATGTATCGTAACATCCGCCATCTTCGGGTCGCCAGGGCCGTTGGATATAATGACCGCGTCAAATCTCTCTTTCAATGAAAATATGTCACAGTCCCATGGAACAACAATTACTTTCAGTCCGCGCTGAAGCAGGTTATTTAGTATATTTTTTTTTGCTCCGCAGTCAATGAGTATTACGGTCTTCGATGATCGACTATTGTTGGTCGATAATCGAATAATCTTTTTCGGAGAAACTTGCGCGACGAGATTATCCCTGTTGGGATCATGGAACGGAATATCTTTTTCAAACACGATTTTCCCGAGCATGGTACCTTCCTGACGCAGTTTCTTGGTGAGAAACCGGGTATCCTTAATCTCAAGACCCGGAATATTCTCATCACGCAGCCACTGCGCTAAAGTTTTCTGACTTTGAAAGTGAGAAGGGGTATCGTTATAAGTCGAAACAATAACTCCAGCCGTCTGTATTTTCCCGGATTCCCAGTATTGTTTGTCGGGAACACCGTAATTGCCGATAATAGGATAGGTAAATACCAGAATCTGCCCGGCGTAGGAAGGGTCGGTGAGGCTTTCCGGGTATCCGACCATTCCGGTGGTAAAAACCACTTCACCAGGAATCGCTTTATCAGCGCCGAAACTCCGTCCTTCCAGAATTGTGCCATCTTGTAATATCAGTTTTCCGGTCATAGGGTTTTACACGCGTAGGGACAGAACACTGTTCTGTCCCTACAAAATAAATATGTCGGTTATAACTTTTCTCCAAAAATCAGACTCAGTAACGCCATCCGCAGATACCACCCGTTTTTCATCTGAGCAAAATACATTGCTCGTGGATCACTATCCACCTCAACTGCTATCTCATCAACCCGGGGTAATGGATCCATAATAATCATATTCTTATTGCCTTTCTTCGTAAGAAGCTTTTCAGTTATGATAAATTTTCCCGCTGCTCTGTCCGCATCTGCTTTGTTTTTGAATCGCTCCTTTTGTATCCGGTTCCAATACCAGAAGTGCGCGTTGGCGGGTATGTCTTTTTCATCATGTATCTCAACTACTTTGGTACCGGTACTGCGAATTTCAGTTACCAGTTCCCGCGAAAGCCGCAACTCTTTTGGCGAGAGAAAACAGAGTGTGTTCTTTTTGTAAAGAGATAACCCTTTTGCCAGAGAACGTATGGTGCGGCTGTGCAATGGATCACCTCCCATAACCCCAGTCAGACTATCTAAGCGATTGAACTTTTTATAGAGAGTAAAGAGGTCAAGAAGGGTCTGAGTCGGATGTTCTCCCCCGCCATCACCGGCATTGATCACGGGAATTGATGAAACCGAAGCGGCGCGGTTGACCGATCCAATCTCAGGATGCCGCATGATGATCATGTCGCTATACGACTCGAAGGTGTGGACGGTATCCTCAAGCGACTCCCCTTTTACGACTGATGATGTCTGCATCATGTTTTGATACTCTACCGTCTGCGCTCCAATTTTCTTCGCTGCTGATGAAAACGATGAGAAGGTACGGGATGAAGGCTCAAAAAAAAGCAGGGAAACGATTTTCCCTGCGAGTGTATCCAAAGGTTTCTTTTTATTAATCCTTTGAATGATTTGTTCAGTAGTTTTAAAGAGAATATCGAGGGACTTCGTATCAAATTGATCGAGACTGAGAATATGTTTACGGGTAAAATTTCCAGCGATCTTTTCTTCGACAGGCTTTTTAGGCATAATCGTTCCCAATACTGTATCAAAAACACCCTGTTTTGTCAATAAATCAAAGCCGGTCAGGTTTGGTATAATTAAGAGGCTCGTAGTTCATCGTTC
>CAZHGF010000129.1:0-2448 GCA_964531945.1 uncultured Gammaproteobacteria bacterium
TTCAAGATTATTCCATTTTCGTATTCTACACAGAGATGCGTTTTTTTGAGGGTAACAGGAATAACGCGCCCCTTCGTTTTTAAAACATAGTTTGCCGTTTCAATAACCTCGTTATAATTACCAGATACTTTTTCAAGCGCAGATAAAAAAATATTGCCGAAGTTATGTCCTTCCAGATCACCTGATTCAAATCGGTAGAGGAATAACCGTCGCCACAGATCCGGCGCTTCGGAAAGGGCCACAAGACATTGCCTCAGATCTCCGGGAGGTAGAACTCCCAGCTGATCACGCAGGCGTCCGGTTGATCCTCCTGAGTCCATCATCGTTATAATTGCAGAAAGATCGAGTGGATATTTTTTAAGTCCGGATAAAACGACAAAAGATCCAGTGCCGCCCCCAATCACCGTGACTTTTTTAAATGAATGAGTATCCATAGTGTCTACATGAAATATGAAATATGAAACATGAAGCATGAAACAAAAGAACAAAAGAACAAGAGAACAAAAAAGCAAGAGAGCATATAGCTCTGTGTTTCATGCTACATGTTTCATGATTCATGCTTCATTTCAATCGTGTTCGGAACTTTCTGGTCCTTATAGACAAAAAGATTGTTGTCAATATCTTTATCAACAAGCATATGAGGACCGATAAAAGTACTCATACCAACTTTTACACCGGGAACGAGAGTACAGTGGACCCCTATTTTTGCGTTTTGGCCCATGACGGCGCCAAGTTTATTTCTCCCGGTATCTACTTTCTTCCCACCAACTCTTGTGTGCACTGAGTTTTCGTCAAACCGGAAGTTTGCTGTTATTGCTCCTGCGCCCATGAGAACATTGTTTGAAAGTACGGAATCTCCGACGTAATTACGATGAAGCATCACGTTTGCTGCGAGGTAGGATCGGGTCACTTCGCTATATCCTCCAATTAACGAGTTTTTTCCAATATGGCTCTCGCGAACCATCGCATAATCACCTACGATACTATTATCATCAACAAAACAGGGTCCGACTATTTTCGCATGATCTCCGATTTTTACATTCTTTCCGAGATATACCTCCCCGCTGATAATCGCGGTTGGTGATATATGGGCTGTTACCTCGGTATGCTTTTTAATGCGGGATAAGAAAAGCTCCATCATATCCAAAACGTGCCATGGATATTTTAATGTCTTCCATTCATTTTCATAATGTACAACTTTTACTATTTTTGCATTTTTGATGTAAGCAGTAAGGGCCCGTTCATATATGTCGTCTGCGTTGGACGAAGTAGTCTGCAAAATATCGAGAAACGATCGTATATTGGGAAAATAATCTACAACGAGTTTGACATCATTTGAAGGAATATTATCTGCGCCCGGCTTCTCAATGATGCCCGCAACCCTCCCGTTTTCATACGCCACATAACCACCGGGAAAATAAGAGTCAACTTTTTTTGCCGCAATGACGAGATCTGGTTGCTCAGCGTTCCCGTCTACAAATTCCTTGAGAATATCAAAGTGAATATAGTCATTCGCATTGAGAACCAGTACGTCACTTGACATCGTATCTTTTGCGGTAAGAATTGCGCCAGCCTGTCCCTGATCTAATTCATTCTGTACCAGTACCTGTACCGAAGTTCCGAATCGATTAACATTTTCTTTTATTTCTTCACTGTTTTCCTTATTGGCAGTAATCATTATCCTATCAGTAAAGTGCTGCAACTGCTCTATTTGATGTTCCAGCAATGTTTTTCCCAAAAACCGAAAGAGAACTTTATTACTCAAAGGCCAGAACCGTGTCCCATCGCCCGCGGCAAGTAGCAGTACTGTTCCAATTTTATTCATATGATTATTATATATGTTCATGTTCATCGTTTATAGTTCACCGTTCTTTCTGCGGGTGTCGCGAGTGGAGGGACAAGGCAGCGCTGGCGGGAGGATTAACAAGCGACAGGACCTGCAGACCGAGTTTCATTATCTGAGCATTTAAATAATAAATTACACCTTTTTTATATTCCCACCAAGCAACTGTACTTTTTCGCAAAAATTTTCGTACCCCCTTTCGAGAATAGATGCTCCCTGAATCACCGACTCACCCTTTGCAACAAGAGTTGCGATGATAAGACTCGCCCCTGCCCTCAAATCATTCATGGTCAATACTCCATTGTGTAAAGGAGTAGGACCGGTAATCTTTATAGCCTGCAGGTAATGTTTATTTTTATCATACTGGAAATGGTAAAATGACTCAGGATTTTCCACAGGCACTGAAACAAAATCAATCTTTGCACCCAATCGCTTCAGATCATTAACGTAAGAAAATCGATTTTCGAATATCCGCTCATGAATAATGGTTTCACCCGCCGCCTGAGTCATGAGTACTGCCCAGTTCGGTTGCCAGTCAGTCATAAAACCCGGATGAGGAGCAGTTTCAATACTCTGTGATTTGATTCCCGGCATATAATAGAAAC
>CAZHGF010000130.1:0-2373 GCA_964531945.1 uncultured Gammaproteobacteria bacterium
ACCGTCCAACACCTATTTTTGATAAATTTCACCGGCATAAATCAGGTACTCCGGTAGGGGGTGGCATACTTATCGTCACTATGACTGTTTTCCTCTTTTTCTTTTTTCTTCTCCTTTTCTTATTATTTAACCATAAGATACAAACAAATTTTCCTTCAGTTATAGCTGAAATTAAAATTCTTGTATTTACGTTTGTGAGCTTTGCCATTCTGGGAGTATATGACGATCTCAACAAGATATTTTTGTGGAAACAGAATCAGTTTTTTGGGTTACGGTTAAGGCATAAGCTTATTATTGAGATACTTCTTGCTGCGATTATATCGTTCTGGTTATTTTACGACTTAAAAATCGGTATCATTCATATTCCCTTTTTTGGCGTATACGAGTTGGCGCACTTATATATAATTTTCTCCACGTTTGTCATCGTCGCATTTGCAAACGCGGTCAATATTACCGATGGGCTTGATGGACTGGCGAGTGGTATCCTTATGATAGCGCTTGCGAGTTTCTGGGTGATTTCACGATCTATACTTGATGTCCCGACCTCAGTATTTCTTGCAGTCTGGATTGGCGGACTTGTTGCGTTTCTGTATTTCAATATCTATCCGGCCCGGTTATTTATGGGTGATACCGGTTCCCTTTCGTTTGGCGCCACATTCGCGGTCATCGGACTCATATTGGGAAAAGCTTTTGCACTGCCAATCATTGGAGGTGTTTTTGTTATAGAGATAGCAACTTCATTGATACAGCTTCTCAGTAAGAAGTTCTTAAAGAGAAAAGTCTTTCCGGTGGCTCCGCTGCATCTTTATCTTCAAATGAAGGGTTGGGAAGAACCGAAAATTGTTATGCGTTTGTGGCTTTTCTCCATCATGTTTGCGTTCATTGGGCTCATGCTGGCGTTTATGAACTGATACGCGCTGAAACGTGTCAGCTTTGTTACAATAAGAATATGTCTCATGTGCGTCAGTTAGTCGAAAATAAGTCAATTCTTGTAGTGGGATTAGGATTACAAGGAGGGGGATTAGGTCTTACCAAATTTCTTGCAGATCAGGGAGCACGGCTCACTGTTACTGATATAAAATCAAAAGAGGAGTTACGGCCATCAATCGATGCTCTTTCCGACTACGATATTACCTATTCTCTTGGGAAACATAAGGTTGATGACTTTCTCAAAGCAGACATCATTTTTAAAGGACCTTCAGTGCCGTGGGATTTACCCGAACTTCAAGCAGCGCAAGAGAAGGGGATTCCTATCGAGATGGAAACGTCTTTCTTTGCGAAGCAATGTCCGGGAAAGATAATCGGAGTTACGGGAACCCGGGGAAAATCTACTACTTCTCATATGATTTTTACCGTACTAAAGGAACTCCATGCATCGATTTATCTGGCAGGCAATATCCCGGAAGTTTCAACTATCTCATTATTGCAGACTATTACTGAAAAAGATATTATTGTGCTTGAGCTTTCTTCATGGCAACTTTCAGGGTTTCACCGGGCGCAAATATCACCATGGATAGGAGTGTTTACTAATTTTTATCCGGATCATCTTAGTTTTTATCCATTGCTTGATGATTACCTCTATGATAAGAAAGCGATATACCGTTATCAGAAACCCACCGATTATCTGATAGCCCATAATTCGTTGAAGGAGATAATCAGCAAAGATAATCCTCAGTCAAACGTTGATTATTATAATTCGGGAGATTTTCCTGGAGATCTACGCTATTTAATGGGAAAACATAACCGTGAAAATGCTGCGGCAGCGTTAATGACGGTTGAAAAAGTAGGATGTCCTCCGGATGACGCAGTGCCGATCATAAAAAACTTCAAAGGTCTGGCGTATCGGGAAGAATTAATAAAAAAAGTTGATGGCGTTTCGTTTATAAATGACTCAACTTCGACTACCCCAACGTCGACGATGAAAGCGATAGATGCTTTTCAATCAAAACCAATAATTCTCATTCTTGGAGGAAATAACAAAAAGTTACCGGTAGATAAGCTGTTGAGTGAACTGAGCAAAGTTGATTTCATCATCCTTTTGAAAGGAACATTTACGGACGAAGTCTTACCACAGCTACGGAAACTCTATCCTGATAAAATTTCGCGTGTTTATGAGGATCTGACGGAATCAGTAAAAGAGGCTTACCGCAAAGCGAAATCTTTAAAAAGAGAAGCAGTAATATTGTTCTCTCCCGGTGCGACTTCATTTGCGATGTTCAAAAATGAGTTTCATAGAGGAAGCGAGTTTAATAGAGTGGTGAGAGAGTTAGTGTAATGCGTTATGCGTTCAGAGAGTGATGAGTAATGACTCCAATTGCTCAATGGTTCTATGGTTAAATGGCTCAATGGTCACATGGTTATATGGCTTCTAAA
>CAZHGF010000131.1:0-2208 GCA_964531945.1 uncultured Gammaproteobacteria bacterium
CAGAAGGAATAGTCGCAAGAAGTTTGGGATTGTCATACCCAGCTTCTTGCGCAAGTTTTTTAAATAGAGGGAAAGAAAATGGATAGGGTACCCAATAATTTCCCGTGTCAACATTATACTCAACGATAAGGAGTATGCCTTTCGGTTTTAAATACCCGCGAACTTTTTTCAGTATTTGGTGTTTATTTCGATAAAAATGCAGTGAGTTTGCCATGATAATACCATCAAGCGAGGGGAGTGCTAATTCTTGGGTGAAGTCGCTCTGTATAAAAAGAATAGTAGTTTTGGGAAACTGCCGTGTGAAGTTTTGCTTCTGCACGTCCAGGCGATGTTGATCTTTATCGACAGAATATATCTTAGTAGTTTTACCTGCAATGTCACGAAGAGCCAGGGTGAATGCTCCTTCTCCAGATCCCAGGTCTGCCCATACGCCGCCTTTTGTGGTTATCGCTTTCTCAATAAGCGCGATATGATCTTTGCGTGTCATTTATTTATTATCCCTCAGCGCGATAAAAAATCAGGAAGAGTTATTACGAAATTAAGAGGTTTTTTTTGCTTCAAAGTATGAGAAATGCTTCTTCCATACTTCAGGGTTCACGTGGTTTTCGTGACTGGCAGGAATGTGCTTACGGTGTGTTTCCTCGAACAATCTTCATAAGGGAATTATAGCAGCACCTGTCTTATAGCTGATAGCATCAATTCAAGTTGCATATCTACATATGTGAAGTAAAATACTATAACTCTAAGTATTGTCGTATATGAGGGTATTATATTGCACTCTGATTGTTATTATAGGTATTTTATCCGGCGCACTGGTTGCGCGGCACTACTATGCTTTCTCAAAACAATCAGACGCGGTTGTTGCTCCTACTCTCACTCCAACTCCGATTCGTGAACAGCCACCGATCGCCGTAACAATTCCGAAGATTAATATAAATGCATCCATAGAGCGTGTCGGAGTCGATGTTGAGGGTCGGATGGATGTGCCCAAGGACGCATTTAATGTCGCATGGTATGAGTATGGGATAAAACCAGGTGAGGTGGGGAACGCGGTATTTGCCGGGCATCTCGATACCGTGACCGGCGCACCGGCAATTTTTTACAATCTCTCAAGCGTTGAAGTTGGTGACGCGATAGTTGTTAGTACAGAAGAAGGGAAACGGCTAACATTTACCGTGGTACGAAAAGAGATATATGATGGTAATCAATTTCCCCTGAAAGAGGTTTTTGGAGCTTCAGATAAAAAAATGTTAAATCTCATTACCTGTCAGGGATGGTTTGATTACCAAGTTCAAGAATACTCTCATCGATTGGTTCTTTATACCAAGTTACAGGAATAATATTATCTCCACTGCGAAAGAATAAGCGTCATCACCAGTATGCTTATCAGTTGATAACCGGTGTTAATAAAAAAGATCTGAAACTTCAATGAAGCAAGAGTTTGTCCTATCTGAAGGAGTTTTGTTATCGGATGAGAGAAGTATGTCAAAAGAGTTTATATAAAAGCGTGGATACTACTCCCAAGGTGTATGAAGAAGCAAAATAAAATGTTATCGGGAGTTGCGTAAGTTTTCTTTTGGCGAAAAACAGAAGGTATAAAGAGAGAGCCATCACTGATGAGAACACAATAAGATCAATGACGGCTTCTTCAAACGCGAGATTGGCAAATATGCCAAGCGCGATAAGGAGACTGTTTAAGCCAATAAATACGAGGTCTCTTCGGGAAACTTTTATTTTCCTGGGATAGAAGTGTTCCAACACCATAAGGGAAACATTCAAAAGTACGAAACCGAGGTAGTATACATAGTGACTGAACTTGTCATCGTTAAAGGAGATAATATTACAAAGGGCGTTATTTATCATTCCTTTTTCACAAAATCTGGTGTTCAAATAGTTTGTTACCTCATGATCTCCTGATCCAGCGCCAAAAAAATAGACGCCTGAGACAAAAAGAACAGCAAGAAGCGTATAAAGACTGGTTTTATAAAAGCTACTGTCATAGATGACTTCTTTTCTCAAAAGGTAGTATAGAATGATGCTTAGAAGCGGTATCGGAAGCATCGCATAAAAATCCATCCAGCGCAAGAATTCATAAGGTTGAAGATGACTTTGAGTAAACAGGGTAAGTCTATTGACTGAAAGAAGAATAATCGTGGCAGATAGACCGGTGAGAATGAGATGTATTCTCTTCATTACTTCAATGATAAA
>CAZHGF010000132.1:0-2173 GCA_964531945.1 uncultured Gammaproteobacteria bacterium
TATTTAGTGAGATGTCATCGGCTGGCTTTGGGCATTGAGTGATAATCCCTGTTTAAGTCCATACTCCCGCAATTTCACGTTGTGTGATTTACTACCGGTGAAGTACTGGAGCATTGATCCATAGGTATTTTTATCCTGTACTCGCAAATCAATCTTGATGTTGGGACTGACAATAATTGAAGCTTTTCTCTCACCTTTATTATCCACCGATACCGCGCGATGAAATTTACAGAAATAATCGATTATTTTGTCTTCATCCTGACTATTTGAAGGAATGGCGATATCGATATCACCGATTGTCGCAACCTGCCTTCGGAGAGAGCCTAAAAAATCAACCTTATTGATGAGTGGTGATTTTTTCAGGTATTCTTCAATTTCCTGCGCAAGGGATAAAGCATAGGGAAGCGGCATACGCTGTGTCTTACTGCGGCCTGCTTCATAGAGCGCGATTGCGTCAAGAATATTTTTCTGAGAATCCTCGCCAAATGTCTCCATATCTGCTACTTTTCCCTGGATACACGCGTACTGTAGATCGCCAACCGCGGTATCGGGATTGAGGAGCTTAAGATTTTTGACGAGTTTAAACGCTTTTTTGGGACCAATACCCGGCACCCGCATGAGCACAAACACCGTTGCGGGAATTCCTTTAAAAACCTCGTCGAAGTGCTTTGATTTTCCGGTGGAGAAATACTCATCTAAATGGGAGGAAATCGAAGGACCAATACCGGCGACACGTGTTATGCCGCCTTCCTGCCAGATATCTTTTAACTCCCGTGTCATATGCTCTACCGTATCCGCAGCTTTTTCATAGGCAATGATTTTAAACCGGTTCTCGTTTTTTAGAAGATAGGAAGCGGCTACTGACCGAAGAAGTTCCGCAATCGCTTTGTTTGTGAATTTTTCATCAACTGTGTTCATTGTTCTTATTATAGCGTATCTGCAAGTTACCTCCACCCCGGGGGTGGAGTAGATTGATAGGATCTGACAAACAACATTTGCTATAATTTCTTTAGTAAAGGTCTCTATCGACTAAGTGCGGTGGTAGTTCAGCGGTAGAATGTCTCCTTCCCAAGGAGAAGGTCGCCGGTTCAAATCCGGTCCACCGCTCCAAAAGTGACAGGAATAGATACAGCACTTCCACCTCCGAAGTGGAAAAGAGTGTCATAGCAGAAATTTTAAGAGATTCTTTGGCTTCAAAATGCTAGAATAGCTCTATGATCTACCTAAAACAGGTGCAATATAAGTTGCCAAATACTAATAGCGAATTCATCTCTCAATTTCTTGATTATTTAGCCCCTATTGGAGAAGTGGGGAATGATGAGATCGAACTACGGCAATCGAATGACGCCTTTTTCCCTGTTACAAGTATATTGTTTTCTCAGACAAGGACAGCTCAAGTTGTATTTGTGTTTAATAGCAACACTTCAGTTAGCGCTGAAATTGCCAATACCACTGGTGTGTCAAAAACTAGCCCACATCAGTACTCTCACATTTCCGTAACAGAATTTACTGAAAGAATATCTCCCTTTAAATTGAAATATATTGATCATACAGGTTTTAACTTACCATTTTTTAACGGAATCCATCCTAAAATTTTAGAGCTAAGAGAAAAACTAAAGAATGCCTGTCTTTACCATACTTTTCCTAAACATTTATCAGATTCTCCTTGGGATTTTATTTTACCCGGTACTAAAAAAGAAGTTGTCGCAAAGGTAGAAACAGATTATTCTCTTGATCGTAAGCCTAAAATAGAGATTGTTTCATTTGATAAATCTTCTACTCCAATTATGCAACTGGATATCCAATTAGAAGGAAAATATGAAGATTGGGTTAAAATATTTCCAGAAGCAATAAATGTTCCTGAAATGAAAAGTCCTTGGGTTTATATGGAAAATGACTTTGGCATTGATGTATGCTTTGTATTAAATGAGGCTCATGAGAAGGACTGGAGTTATCATTTTGCCAAAGATAGATTACTTTAATTGCAAGTTACCTCCACCCCGGGGGTGGAGTAGATTGATAGGATCTGATAAACAACATTTGCTATATATGTTAAATTTCTCCACATTATACGAAGTCTATCATAACTAATGTTTTTCAACTAAAGAAATAGTTTGAGCTGCATAAGTTACGAAACATATGGCACTCCCAAGAGGTTTCGTAACGTATGAAA
>CAZHGF010000133.1:0-2058 GCA_964531945.1 uncultured Gammaproteobacteria bacterium
CTCCACCACTCTCCCGTTCCTCTCTGGGCTAGGTTTCTTAAGTGACATTGGAAACTCTCTTTTGAGGATGCTTGGCTCTACACCAGAGGCGATTATAAGAGGAGCAAGCGGTTTTTTTTCCGCCGCACTTGGTCTTACCCAATGGATTAAAATTCCACCACTAAAAGCATTTATGGAGATGCTAAACGGTGTAGGATTCTTTGGGAATTCCGTTGGTAATTTGCCTAGTGCTGGGACTATAACGGTTGCCTCTCTCTTATTTTCTTTCCTTGCCGGTATTATCGGGACATTTGTGCTGCCGCAATTTATCATTGGTATTTTTATATTCCTTACTATGATTCTGCTCCTGTTCCGGATTTTCTTCTTGTTGCTTCGCAGTTATCTGCAGATCATTATCCTTATCATTTTTGCGCCATTTCTTTTGTCATTTCAGGCAATCGGGAGAAATGCATTTGCATTCTGGTTTAAAAATTTATTTGCCGAGGTTATCACTTTTCCGGTTGTAATCGCGTTTTTTCTGGTCGGCCGTATATTTGTCAATACTCCTCCAGGGTCAAAGGAAAACCTCTGGCAACCGCCATTTCTGTACGGCATCGATTCTCAGGCATTTGCCGTTATCGCCGGTATGGGAATCATATTTATTATTCCCGACCTGGTGAAACTGGTAAAAGAGTTCTTGGGAGTCAAAGGACTACCGGTCAGCATCGGGCCGGGAGCATTCTTTGCCGGCGCTGGAGCCGCGGTAGGTGGAGGATTTGGAGCGTTTACCCAATATGGATCACTTCGGTATACCGCAGCGCACCTTGGAGTAGATAAGTTATTAAACTTCCTTCCGGGATTTGGAGACGCAAGAAAAGCAGTAACTGGTCAACCAGGCGCAGAAACACATAAATCTCCACCGCCACCAATCCCAGGTCACAATACTTTCGGAAATTCCTAAATTTTCGTTTAGTTCAATCCTGGTATACGAAGTATAGTAATACCAATCAACCGTAGTATGAAAACAGAAAATATAATAAGAAGTAATCCCATAATGCATGATGTCAGTAGCTCCTGCGCCTTCTTAATGCTTTCCGGATTCCCTCGTGAGGTTTGCATCAGAATAGATGCGTAAATGATACAAAGAAGCGCTGCTATTCCGGCAAAACTGATGCCGAGTCGAAGCACCGTATCCTGGATGAAACTGCGGAAATCTGCTTTGACACACCCCACGCTGCTCCAGATACCCGGCGGATTTCCTTCGATGCAAGCGAGACAGACGGTGCGCTCCGCCGGATTTCGATCACACATTTCTCTGAGAGCTCTTAGAGGATCCTGTTGCGGAGGAATACATTGACAACTTGGATCTTTTGTATTACCTGGAGTGCTCGGCGTCCCCTGAGCACAGGGTCGCACAATACTTTCAGCCATCTCGTTAAAAGGACGAAGTACTGGCCGAACAACATTATCGAGGACGGTATTTACGTGTCCTAGGACTACATTGAAAACACCCGTCCCTGGCTGTGGCAGTCCTACTTTTACTTCTTCATACTTACAACATTGTCCATACAGTGTACCGCAGGTACCCGGTATTTTGAGCAATTTGGGATCGATAGCAGCAGAAACTTGTGACGCAAGAAGAAAGTATACGAAGGCTATTATTCCACATACTATGATTTTCCTCATACATCTATTACACAGAAAAAAGGAACGATTCGCAAGGGGAACTTATTTCCTCTCGCCTTGAAATTCTTTGAGAGATTCCTGAAGGTTTTTAATAAACCAGATAAGGAAAATTATGGGTAGATACTTTGTTCCCAGCTCTGTCGCAATATGTCCGGCACTTGCCCCAAAATCATCCCTCAACCTTTTACTCGACCACTCAAACTCACTCCCCGGTAAGTTAAGGTGCGCGAAAGTGATATCTTTTCCAAAAATTTTAAAGCCTAAATTAATATGTGAAGGATGCTTCAGTAAATTGAAGTTGTCTTTTGGTAAAATATGCTGCCGCTCCAGCTGAACAATGAAGTTATAGATATCCTGCACATCACATTCCCATACCTCTCTATTGTTACAGAC
>CAZHGF010000134.1:0-2028 GCA_964531945.1 uncultured Gammaproteobacteria bacterium
GGTACATTCTTGCTGAGCAATGAATCTTATCCTGCCGCAATCCACTTTGGTCCCCGGCCCGTATTTGATGAAGAAGTTACATCATTGGAAGCTTATATGATAATTAGTCATTCTGGGGACCGAGCCATGGCGGGAGACTCCAGAATCGAAAGTTTCAATGAATAAAGACTCTGGACGAGCCAGAGAGTGACGTCATGAGACATAACTATTGGATCTCCTTAGAGAATTGTCGTACTTTCACACCAGCCGAGGCAAATAATTGTAATCCTGCATCATCCTGATGATCTTGACCATATGCCACCTCTGCAATTCCGCTATTTACAATCGCCTTCGCACACTGCAAACACGGGGCAACGGTGGAATACAATGTGGCACCTTTTGTCGACATTCCATGAAGCGCCGACTGCAGTAACGCGTTCTGTTCAGCATGGATACAGATACAGAGGTCTTTCCGCTCATTTTCTTTTAAAAGATTATTCTGCCGATCAAGACACCGCTGACATCCCCCCTCTAAACAATTTTTTACTCCGGCAGGTGTCCCATTATATCCAGTGGCAATAATTCGCTTATCTTTAACGATAACGACACCCACTGCCATCCGCAGACAGTTCGATCGGGATTTCACGACCTCAGCTAGATTTAAAAAATACTCATCCCATGATGGACGGTTCATAGATTTGATGTTGGAACTTTCGATCTTCGACTTTCGATCCTTAAAAAATGGTAGAATATTCTTCGAAAATCCAAGATCTAAGATCGAATGTCGGGACGGGCGGACTTGAACCGCCGACCTTTGGACCCCCAGCCCAACGTTCTAGCCATCTGAACTACGTCCCGTAACAATATCAAAATGACCCGCTTCGCCGAAGCGTCAGCGAGGCGAGTAGATCAAAATGTAAAAAAATATATTTGATATTTAATATTCCTCCCCTATTCTACCAAATATGAGCGGCATGCGCTATAATAACAAGCTGTATGCGAAAACGAAAAACGCTCGTCGGCATATTCTCTCACCCTGATGATGAGGCATTTGGTCCATCAGGCACACTGGCAAAGTATGCAAAAACTCATGATGTTTATGTCATCTGCGCAACTCGGGGCGAGTCGGGACAAAATCATCAACCTGACCGCAACCGGCGTTTAGCAGAAATTCGTGAAGAGGAACTTCGAACATCGACCAAGATTCTCGGTGTCAAAAAAGTATATTTCCTCGATTTCTTGGATGGCGCTCTGTGTAATAACACCTACCATCAACTCTCAGAAAAAATACTCGCATACCTAGAACGATTAAAACCGCGAGTCATCATCACTTTTGAGATGCGCGGCGTATCGGGACATATAGATCATATCGCGGTCACTATGGCTACCACGTTTGTATTTCAAAAACTTCCCTTTATCAAAACCCTTCTCTATTACTGTATTTCTGAAAATCACAGCAACGGGATGAAAAATTATTTCATCTATTTTCCTCCCGGCTATAAACGGTCTGAAGTGGATAAGGTAGTCGATGTCTCTTCCGTCTGGGAGAAAAAAATCGCTGCCATTCACGCGCATAAATCTCAGGGGTCAGACATGAAAAACGTCCTCAACCGCCTTAAAAAATCCCCGAAAGAGGAGTATTTTTTGGTGAAGAGGAAGAGATAATTTTTCTATTGTTCGATGGTTCAATTGGTCAATGGCTTGACGATAACCGAATACCACTTCAACCTGCGAGGTTAATATTGGAACCCATTATCAATCCAAAATACTTTACTTTCTTTATATTCCTTGCCAGACACCCCGCGGGTGTCCAGATAATTAATATTATGTCCTGAGCCTGCCCGCCTGCCGGCGAGGCTGGTCGAAGGACTTCGCCTTCAGCAGTTTAAGTGCTTCTCCTGTTTTTCCCTGATCACTCAGGGCACCGATAGATTCATAAACTCCTTCTCCAAAAACTTCCTCAACTGCTTTCATGTAGGCATCTTTCTCTCCCTGGAAATAGGCTTTATTTTCTAAATCTCTTGTTGCGTCAATCCCATATCGAGATGC
>CAZHGF010000135.1:0-2004 GCA_964531945.1 uncultured Gammaproteobacteria bacterium
CATTAAGGGGTATGCCCGGTGGAAGAGATGCTACCTGTCGAAACTGCGGCTATAAGGATCCGTGCTGTTACGATTGAAAGCATACCGCATCCATGAATCATGAAGCCTGAAACATGAAACGTAAAGAGTGAGTGGCAGGAAATGAGTCAAGATTTCTGATACAATAATACATGTTTCATGATTCATGTTACATGTTCCCTGTATAGATTATGAGATTCCTGTGGAAAATCGGGGGAGAAGCTGGGTTTGGTATTATGACTTCGGGTTTGCTTTTCTCCAAAATCGCCACTCGCTCCGGTTACCATATCTTCGACTACGCGGAATACCCTTCACTGATCCGCGGTGGACATAATACCTATGAGGTACTGGTCTCAGATGAGGAAATTGGTACGACGCAGCAGCATGTGGATCTTCTTGTCTGTTTAAATAAAGATACCTATGAGACGCATAAGTCGCGTCTCTCGTCCGAGTCACTGATTGTATATGATGAGAAAGCATTTGCCATCGATGATCCGGGTATTAAAAAAATAGCAGTGCCGTTTAAGGAAATATTACAGGAACTTCAGGCTCCGCAGATTATGTCCAATACCACCGCTTTAGGAGCATCGCTTGCGCTTATTGGCGGTGATATGGAAATTCTCCACCGCCTCATTAGCGAACAGTTTAAGCGAAAAGGTGAAAATGTCGTCAATTACAACATGCAGTTTGCCCAGAAAGGATACGATTTTGTAAAAAAGCACTACCCGGAGTACATGAAAACCTTTCTTACCAGAAAATCCGAGAGCGAAAAACTCGTCGTCTCCGGGAATGAAGCGCTCTCACTAGGTTCTGTTGCCGCCGACTGCCGATTCTATGCTGCCTATCCGATGACCCCGACGTCAAATATCTTGTCCATTCTTGCGGCATGGCAACAAAAGACTGGGATTGTCGTACGACATGCAGAAGATGAGATCTCCGTCATAAATACCGCTCTTGGCGCATCTCATAACGGCGCGCGGTCTTCGGTTGGAACCTCAGGGGGCGGTTTTGCGCTCATGGTTGAGACCCTTTCCTACGCCGGCGTTGCTGAAATTCCCATGGTTGTTTTTTTGGGACAACGTCCGGGGCCGGCAACCGGTATGCCTACCTGGACCGAACAGGGCGATTTGCTTTTCGCGTGTCATGCCGGTCACGGTGAATTCCCAAAAATTGTGCTTGCCCCAGGCGATGTATTTGAGGCGATGGAACTGACACTCAAAGCGTTCGACCTGGCTGATATATATCAACTTCCCGTTATTGTAATCGTCGACAAGCTCCTCTGCGAGTCGCATAAAAGTCATCCGCGCGAAGAAGTAACCGATCTTTTTACAAACTACCATCCCAACCGCGGGAGAACCGTTACTAGTATATCCTCTTTGCCGTACCTTCGGTATAAAGTGACTGATGACGGCATCTCAGAACGTTTGATACCCGGTAGTGAGGGAGCATTCTATCAGGCAAACTCATACGAACACACCGAAGATAGTCACACGACTGAAGATGCACGGGAGCGTATCGCGCAGGTCGATAAGCGGAATAAAAAATGGGATACGTATTTGAGCCGGGATTTCACGCCTCCTCAAATCTTTGGCGATCCACAGGCAGATACTGTATTTGTATCATGGGGAAGCAATAAAGGAGCGATCCTTGAAGCTCAGCGACAATTATCAGCCAAAGGGGTCTCAACAGCCTTCGTGCATTTTACTCATCTGTATCCGTTGTACAAGGAAAAGATTCGGGCGCTCATACCTGAGGGAAAGCGGGTCATTCTGATTGAAAATAACTCCCACGCTCAATTTGGTAAACTCCTTATGATGGAGACAGGGATAGAGATAAAAGAAAAACTCTTAAAGTATGACGGCAGGCCGGTGTGGAGTGAGGAGATCGTACACGCCGCAGAAAAAATATAACCGTTATAAAGATTATAAAATTTATACCACCTTACTGAAAACCACCGCACTCTAAGTGCGGGGTTGAAAGAAGGTA
>CAZHGF010000136.1:0-1953 GCA_964531945.1 uncultured Gammaproteobacteria bacterium
TGATTGCTGCCTCCCGTAGGAGTGGGGGCCGTGTCTCAGTCCCCCTCTGGCTGGACATCCTCTCAGACCAGCTATCCGTCATTGGCTTGGTAGGCCGTTACCCTACCAACTACCTGATAGAATACAGGCTCATCCCTTTCCGAACAGTTACGTCCTTTAGTCGCCTAAGGCGACACTATGGGGTATTATCCCGCCTTTCGGCGAGCTATTCCCCAGAAAGGGGCAGATTCCTATATATTACTCAGCCGTCCGCCGCTCCTCTCCGCTCCTCACTCCGTTCGGAGCTTCGAAGGAGCACAGCTGGATTATTCTCTAATCCGCCATGCGCCTAACGTAGCTTCGAGCAAAGCGAGAAGCGAAGTGGCGCTCGACTTGCATATCTCAGGCACACCGCTAGCGTTTATCCTGAGCCAGGATCAAACTCTTAAAAAAATTAGAATTCGGCCAAAGGCCGATCCTAACCCGATTACTAGACTAAATCCTGCTAATTGTCAAAGTGCTCAATAAAAATGTGAAGGAAAAAATATGTGAGAGTTACTATTGTATAAAAATTGGTGATATATGTCAACCACAAAACGCAGAGTAAAAGTACATGAAACATGAAACATTTTATTTTGTTCTCTTGCCTCATGATTCATGTTTCAGGTTACATGCTTCATGATTCGCATAAATGAACGCTCATCGCGGGCGCATGACGCGGTGCGTTTTATCATCTATTCCCAAACAATTTAAAGAAGAAATCGGGATTTTTATCAATCGCCATGAGGCCGAGAAGTGTAGCATCACTATAATTTTCTGCAGAGATAACAGGGATTTTCAGTTCCTGGCTGAAATAATTATCAACTCCCTCAATAGCAGCCATATTCCCGGTGAGAGTAATACCACTTTTATACACCTCATCTGCTATTTCAGGAGGGGAGATTTCTAAAAGTTCCTTGATCGTATCCATAATTTGATTGAGTGATGGCAACAAGGCTTCTTTAATATCAGATGTCTTCATCCGTACCGATTTTGGCAGACCAGTTTCAAGTGATTTACCCCGAACCATCGCAGTTTCATCTTCACCGTTAAAGTGAAGTAAATTGATCTTCAACTCCTCACATGTTTTTTCTCCCAAAATAATTCCATGTTTGAGATATGCGTAATTTCCAATCGCCTTGTTCATTTGCTCTCCCGCATTTTTTAATGTTTTTTCAACGACAATACCACCTCCCGAAACGATGCTCAACTCTATAAGTCCACCGCCTAAATCTACGATAAAATGAGGGTGATGGGTAAAAATATCGTATCCGCATCCGGCAGTCGTGGCAAGCGGTTTCTCTACAAGATATACCGAAGAACATCCGGCTTTTTCTAAAACCTCCTCAACCGCTTTGCGTTCAATCTCGGTTGCGATAGTGGGGATTACCGAAAAAGCTTTCAAGGTAGGTTTAAGAAATTTATTTTGCGAAAAGTACGGATAGATGGACTTTTTGGTAAAGTATTCAATAAGCGCGACTTCGGCATCAAAATCTGACAGAATACCATTTACTATTGGCCGGACAATCTGAATAAAATCAGGAGTTTTCCGTAATATTGTCCGCGCTTCCCTTCCAAAAAAGATATACTCTCTGATTTTAGAGTTATATCCTAAGTAGGTAGGTTCACGAAGCACTATTCCTTTATCCTTGATGGCTATTCTTGTTATTGTGGTACCAAGATCAAAATAGATAGTAAGGGATGAAAGAAAAGGGATCTGTACTTTTTTTATTCTTTCGATAAAATTAAACATACATGAAAGTTCTGCGTTTTGAGTTTTATGTTCTGCGCAGAATCCCGAACTTATAACCCAAAACCAGTATGACACTTAAACTAATTCATTCCCTCTATTATATCCTTTTTTTCATTACTTCACTGATAGTATTCTCAAATACATAAGAGCTTTTTGAGTTTAATAAAATCATACTCACATAT
>CAZHGF010000137.1:0-1899 GCA_964531945.1 uncultured Gammaproteobacteria bacterium
CAATTTTATAAGAAACCTTCACTCGCACGGAAAGAAAAGGAGAAGCTGCGTGCGCAAAAGAAACACAGACGAGCTCTATGATTACTATCGTGACTTCTTCTCGTTATAAACTGAATAAAAAAGAAATTCAGCGGCGCGCGATGACTTTTTTGCAGTCGTATACCACAGATTCTACTGCTATGGTCAATATTGTGTTCGTCGGTAAAAGAAAAATGACCGAGATAGCAAATGAATATAAACATGAAAATGTCGCACTTCCGGTATTGACATTTCCGTACCATGAAAAAGCTGCTGAAAAACTTCTGGGAGAAATATTTATTTGCTATCCACAAGCAGTCCTCTTGGCAGCTGAACGCGGGAAAAAAGTTGATCAGATTCTGATTCAGTTAGTTGAACATGGAATGAGCAACCTTTTCAGATAATTTTCATTTCTCTAATTTGCAATAATTATAAAATGTCTCAATGAAACATTGAATCATTTATTGAAAATTGATCAAATGTAAATTGTAAAGTTCTCATGTATTATCTAAAACACCGTCCCAAAACTCTTTCAGAGCTTGATAATTCTCGCGTGAAGGAGCAACTCCAGAAAATACTGGAGTCAAAGCAAGTCCCTCATGCGTTTCTGCTGATTGGACAAAAAGGCACCGGCAAAACCTCAACTGCACGAATCATCGCCAAGTCAGTCAATTGTTTATCGAATAGTTTTGCCGAACAAAAAGGGAGCATCGAACCATGTAATAAGTGCGCAAATTGCATGAGTATCGAACAGTCGTCATCGCCTGATGTTATCGAGCTTGACGCTGCATCAAACCGCGGAATCGATGAGATACGATCTCTGATACGAGAGTCTTCATTTACCCCAATGACTGCACGATACCGCGTATTTATCATCGATGAAGCGCACATGATCACCCATGACGCGTTTAACGCGCTCCTTAAAACATTAGAAGAACCGTCTGCTTCAGTCATCTTTATACTCGCAACGACTAACAGTGAAAAAGTTCCTAAAACCGTTATTTCACGATGTCTAACTATCAACTTCGGAAAGGCTAAGAAGTTGGATGTGATGAAAATGCTGGTGAAAATTTCGCAACGGGAAAAGCTTACCGTCAGTGACGACGTGCTTGAACTCATTGCTTCACACAGTGAACATTCATTCCGTGACGCTGCCAAGCTTCTGGAGGAACTCTCTATTCAACAGAAAACAACACTGGAAGATGCGAGAAACTATTTAGGCATCAGATCCAAATCAAGCCTTCTTGAGACTCTTCAAAATGGATCACTCAAAGATGCTCTCCTGTGGATTCAGGAATACAATACCGTGGGAGGCAACGTAAAGTATCTTATAGAGGAGATTCTCAATGAACTTGAAAGTATACTTTTATCCAAGAATGGTATAGAAACCGATGAGACAGAGCAGTATACTTTTACTACCTCTGAAATTATTCAACTTATGAAGTTATTTACTGAGTCTTATACACTCTTAAGAAGCAGTCCGGTAGAATCTATTCCGCTTGAGATCGCTGTCGCGGAGTTTTATAATAGAAAACAAGGAAGTTAGTTCGTTCTCAGTTAGTTCGCAAATACATCTTTTTATTTACGAACTAACAAACTAACGTACTGACCAACTAACTTTATTATTTCATTGACCTATATGTTCAATCCATTGGGAGGTTTAGGAGATTTAAGGAAATTACAGCAGCAAGCTCAGCAGATGCAACAGGCTCTGCAAAAAGAAGAGGTAATTGTTGAAAAACATGGAGTCCGCGTGATCGTCCGCGGAGATCAGCAGATTATCGAGGTATCGGTTGATGGTATTATCGAAAATCGCATTGCTGACGCTATAAACGAAGCGGTCAAAAAAACGCAGGAACTGGCAGCCAAAAAATTGCTCGA
>CAZHGF010000138.1:0-1879 GCA_964531945.1 uncultured Gammaproteobacteria bacterium
CGTTTTTTGTTCTTTCTTTCGCGCAGATAAGAGTTCGCGGAAAAAATCTGTTGCCTCGTGTCCCGCTACACGTTTTTCATACCAATTTCCTCGGCTAACTCATATTGATTGTTTAATTAGTCCAGAATCATCAATCCCGAATGGACACATCTTCGCGCCACTCATCCTGGTTGTTCGGATAGCTGAGAGAGTTGCTATTCTTCTCCTCTCAACATCATCAGTTTCCTCATCGCTAATCTGAAAGTTCACCTGCTCTACCCTAAGGCCTTTTTCCGCTTCCACACCATCACACACACTAATCTGAGCACGATATACTTTGCCGCCTTCATCGGAAGTAAAATAAGCAATATAATTGACTATTTCAGGTACAAGGGCATGACCCACGCGAGAAGTCAGTACATACCCATACCGCATTATTTCATCATAATACTTGCGTACAACTCTCTTGGGGAGCGATTCAGGTAATCTTCTTTCTATCCATCTGCGGGCGGTTGAGATTATCGCCCTGATTCTTCCTCTTTGCTCCGAAGGGTTTACAGGAAAGGATGAGTCAGCTCTTCTTTCTATCATTTAGTATCTTATATATCAACACACCGAAATTATATCAAACCACGTTTACTAAATTTTATTGCGGAGATGCCGAAAGGAGCTTCGCTCCGTCACCCCGCGGGTGTCTGTGCAAATTAGCAAACTCCCGATTCCTAATTTCTCATATCTAAGTTCTTTAAGCGTTTAAAGAAGTTTACTCCGCGCCGTATTTACTATTCCATAGATCGTATACAGCGCTGGGTTCATCACAAGATCATAACTTCCGACCATCTCAACAAACTCTCCTCCATAGCCTTCTTTAAAGCGGGTAAAGCCAGCCCATGATTGATCTCCTTCATAATCGGGAGGAAGCGCGCCCCACATATCAAACACTTTAGCTCCGAGCTTTTTACCAAGACGAATAGCCTCCCACATCAGAAGGTTAGGAGCCATAACATTTTTATACTCAAGTGAAGTTCCTCCATACGGATAATAAAAGGTATCTTTGAACTGAAACAGCTCGTATGCAGCAAGCGGCTTGTCCTCATAGAATGCGATTAAGATATGGGCGATCTCGTTTTTCAGCGCATTCCAGACTATTTCATGATAGGCTTGATTATGGCCGTGGTAATTTTGGCGTTTGCAGGTATCAAAATACAGCGTTTTGAATATTTTAAACCCTTCATTATCTGACATTTCTTTAACCACAACATCTTTTTTTTGCGCAAGGCGAATATTGTATCTGGTTTTCGGTTTCATGTCTTTCAGAAGTATTTCTTCACTTTTGGTAAGATCCAGTATGATCGTCCAGTTGGGAAACAATGGATGCGGGGAAGGTTTGAGGTGAGATGTCAGATCCCAGATGTCAGGTGTCTGATGACCTGTGTTTGATGAGGTCATATTTTTCTTTTCATCCGGTTCGAACTTTATAAAGATAGTTTTTCTCTTTTTCCCGTAATCATGAAGGAAATCTAAAACTTGCTGAGTAGGAAACTGAGAACGAGGGACATACCCAATTTTGAAAGGCGTGTAGGGAACAGGGTGGAATGTTATCTGATAAACATTCTCAAGTAAATCACCATCGTACTCACCAAGCCGTACAACCTCAATTCCCATCTTTTTCCGTGCTTCACCCCATTGCCAGGACTGGAGGGGGTGAGGAGCGATTTTGTTATAGAGAGCGATATCGAAATCATCAGGGAGTACTCGTATATCCATATGTCATATTATACAGCCTGTCTATGTTATGCGCTTAAGCGAGCAGCGTTCAGTGTTATGAGTTCATCGTATCTCTATGGCTCAATGGTTACATTGTTAAATGGTTTAGAAGCCATATAACCATGTGACCATT
>CAZHGF010000139.1:0-1771 GCA_964531945.1 uncultured Gammaproteobacteria bacterium
CCCATATCCGAACATACTATCACTCACTGTTCGGATTCCATTTTGAACTCGTGATTTTCATATCACTGCTCACTATATAGTATAATTTTTCCAGGTCGTATAAAAGAGGATTGAAGATACTGCTTCTATCTGAATCATGGTCGGTGTACGTTGAGAACAAAAAATCTAAAAACTATGGAAGGACAACCGCCGAATAGAGTTGATGGTAATAAAACGAGAATCAGTCGACGATCATTTTTAGGCCTATCGGGAGCAACCGCCGCGGGCACTGTTGTCGGCGGAAAAATTGGTGATACGTTGCAGCAGATACAAACTGCGCTCGAAAAATCATTTCTTGTTGAAACAGCGCGTGGCGCAATCGAAATCAAGAAAATGTACGATATAGATATTGATTTCAGCCCTGTCAACGAAATTGAGGAAAAATATGGCATTCAGGGTACCGTTATGAGCCCTGTAGAAAAAAGAGAGTTAGTAAAATTGATGAGAGAAGAGATTGGCAAATATCCCCCTGAGCTTATCAAAAAGGTTGCCAAGTTGAGAAAAATTCGCGGTCTGAGAGGATTTACTCATGATGGTACTCCTCTTGCCGGCTTGGCGGGGCATGACGACAAGACAATTTTCTATATGAGTAGCTCAGCCGATGATAATACACCTCATCACGAACTCTTTCACCTTCTTGAGTCCCAGCGTAAACAGGATGTGCATGGTTGGAGGTCTCTCAACCCACCCGAAAGTGATTATTATCATACCACAAGAAAAGCACTTACTTTTAATCCTCTTGATCCACGTTTTTTCGAGTCTACGTTCCCCATTCGACAGCCTGAAGGGTATGATAGAAACTATAGCAGGATGAACGAAAGCGAAGACAGAGCGACCATTGCGGGGCGGTTGATAGGGGATACGCGGCTTGCCGAGGAAAGAGGAAAAAGGGATAGATTTTTTCGAGACAAAGTCGAGACGGTAAAGTCATATTATGCGAAGTGGAGTAATGGAAGGATGAGTGGACATTATTGGAAAGATTTGGAGTTGGGTAAAGTGGATTTTAACTACTGGAAAAAAGCGGCATAATATGAAAAAAATTATCCTTGCTTCACGTTCACCACGACGGAAAGAGCTAATGAAGGTGCTTGGCGTTCCTTTTGAAGTAATCCCAAGTAGTTACGAAGAGTCGCCCGAACTTCGGGGAGATCCTATAGAGCTGGTGGTTTTTCTTTCGTTTCAAAAAGCTCAAGATGTCGCAAGTAAATATGAGAATACGTTAGTGATAGGAGCAGATACTGTTGTTGTTCTGAATGACCAGATATTAGGGAAACCGTCATCACAGGAAAATGCGCGGGAGATACTCACACAGCTCAGTGGGAAAAAACACTCGGTCTTTACTGCTTTTACTATTATTGATACCTTTTCACAGAAAGTGCGAGTCGGGTAGTGGAGTCACAGGTAAAGTTTAAACAGTTATCTCAAAAGGAAATTGATACCTATGTGGCAACCGGAGAACCGTTTGATGAAGCGGGCGGGTATGGAGCGCAGGGAATCGGTTCAGTGCTGATTGAAAAAATTGACGGAGATTACTTCAATGTTGTTGGGCTTCCTCTCGCGACTCTTGCTGATGAGCTGAGAAAATTTGGTATAGAAATAGCGTATTAAATTCGAAATGCTAAATCCCAAGGTCCAAACTGTTTTGAGTTTATAATCTGGGATTTGTTTAGAACTTAGGGTTTAGTATTTTGTGCTTATTTGGAGCTTGAGATTTAGAATTTAGGATTTAATT
>CAZHGF010000140.1:0-1707 GCA_964531945.1 uncultured Gammaproteobacteria bacterium
TGTCAAAGAATGGTTTTTCGCGACAGTGTATTTCAACTATTAACATTTGGGAAACCGCGGACTAATGGTCCGCGGAGTTTCATACAAGTTCGGCGTTAGGAGTGGAGAGTTATGTCCCAACCTATGAACTCAAAACTCTCCACTCATTTGCTACAATAAGCCTATGGTTGATTTTAAGACTGCGGAGGATATTTTCAATCAGCTGTATGGAGATGTCAATGGATATCTCATTTCTTCACAAGCCCGTCAGAAACTTTCCTATTATGATAAGGCTCATACCTATGGTGAAGTCCGCCCCGACAGCTTTTATAAAATCCTTTCACAGGTGAAACCTAGGGCAGGAGAAATCTTCTATGACCTGGGGTGCGGGACGGGAAAACCAGTTATCCTCGCGTCACTGCTGTTTGATTTCTCCAGATGTGTCGGCATAGAACTTCTACAAGATATCTGGAGTGTAGCGGATAGTATACGGAAACGGTATGAAAGTGAATTTACTCCACATCTTGTGGGTCGTCCTGAAGGACAGACTGTCGAGTTTCTGAACGGGAATTTTCTGGAGATTGATTTCGCTGACGCAGATATAGTATTTGCCCACTCAACATGTCTTCATGATGAACTCTGGATTCAATTGATCAGAAAATTTGAACTGCTCAAGCCGGGTACTCGGGTGATTACTGTTACCAAGAATATCCTCTCTCCGTACTTTGCCCAAGAACACCTTGACTCACTGAGAATGGGGTGGGGTGAGGCGACGGTGTATTATTATAAACGAGTGATATAGATGACAGATGGCAGATGACTGATCTCTGATGATAAATGCCTGATTTCTGTCATCTGTGATCTGAGATCTGATGTCTCTTATGTCTCAAGAACGTACACACTACTGGATCGAGCGGGCGAAGCATATACCTCTTCTCGGTTGGTTTCTTGGTATAATGCTCAAGGTGTTGCAGATTGAGGAGAAGAAGCGTTAGTTTGTTAGTTCGTACTCTACAAAATAGTTACATGGTTTAATGGTTATATGGTTAGATTGTTCCATGGCTACATTGTTAAATGGTTTAAAAGCCATATAACCATGTGACCATTTAACTATGTATTTACGGTGAACGAACTAACAAACTAACTTGTATGAACAAACAGAAGGTACTTCAGACATTCAAGGATTTTGTAGCAATCGAATCAGTTTCGACTGATCCGGAGGGCTTTTCTGAGGTAGAGAAGGCGTGCAACTTTCTTGAACAAAAACTTCGTTCGATCGGGTTTCGTACAAAAAAATTTCAGAAAAAGAATACCCCACCGCTTTTGATAGCGGAGTATAGGGTTAAGCGTCAAGCTTTCAGCGTAAAGCGCAAGAAGGAAGACGCTCGGCGCTTGACCCAAAACGCTTTGCCCCTTACGATCGGCATCTACGGTCACTATGATGTGCAGCCGGAGGATCCGGTCATAGAATGGAAAACAGCGCCATTCGAGTTAACGGTCAAAAACGGCAAGTTCTGGGGAAGGGGTACTGCGGATAATAAAGGCCACATCATACAAAATATCGCCGCAGTCGCAGAACTCATAACGCAAAACGCTTTACAACATAATGTCGTATTTATTCTCGAAGGTGAGGAAGAGACGGGGAGTGTGCATCTGTACGAATATTTGCAAGAAGCTGAAGACACACTTTCAAATATCGATGTGTTCTATGTTACCGATGTGGGTATG
>CAZHGF010000141.1:0-1640 GCA_964531945.1 uncultured Gammaproteobacteria bacterium
TAAACTTTTCGACACCCTTATCCTTATATTGTTTTATGAGGAAATGAAAATGATTCGGAATCAGGCAATAACTGAGTATAGATACTCGAAAATGCTTGTGATTCTTTAACAAATTCCATTGCTGGTCTTTCACATCTGGAGGCAGCTCATTGAAGTGCGAGTAACGAAGAGTTGCCAGTAACGAACGGTAGTATCTCACCAACGCTAAAAATCTTTTACAGAGAACCTCTGATTCAAATACCCGTTTCTTGTCTATTGTCTTATTAAAGACGTGATAAATCCCTCCGTTATAAAATACGTCCCTCCTCGTCGGCATGTAATAACCATACTCTATCCATACAATCGACCCAACAGACTATAATCCACAATGTGCATGAAAATTAATTGGATCGTCAAGATGCTACGCTCCACTCCCGGGGTGGAACTTTGCAAAATAAAGACCAGGAAGATGAAGAGCGACAACTCAAGCAATCAAGCAATATCGTCACCTCCGTGGAGAGAAATAATTCTACTCCCTCTACCCTCTTGCGCATGTATCTTTTTCCATGCCTCATCAAGCTCCTGTAGCCTGTCGTAAAGCCTATCCCTTATTGACGGATCAGAAAATTCCCGCTCAATGAGTTGTAAAACCCGATCCGTCATATCCCCCCATTCATACTGACACGCGATATTTCCGGTATACCCGATAAAATAAGCCATGACGGGCTGCCGCTCTTCGGATCCCATGATATTCCTGCGGATGTATTCAAGTCTCGCTGTCATCACACGAAGCTGAAGCGCATGCAGATTGTACAGAACCGATGTGTCTTGTACGCATCCTGGCGGCGCTATAGTATCGAGCCACTCCTGTACGCTCCTTCCTCGGTATAGCATCCATCGCTCATTAAAGAGCGCTTCACGCATAGGAATAACGATACCGCAATAGGTATTACGCTCTACAGCGTTAGGAACGCTGCCTCTCGTTATCTCTCCCGCACCTCTCACGCTTCTCAAATCAATGACTTTTCTCCCCGGCAGGGAAGGTCGTCTTTCAATGGGAGTTCGGTCAACAGGAAATGGAATAATTTTGTCCGTTTCTGCCATACTGTTCCTTTATTCATAAAATGATGAGATATAATATAGTGCAAACGGTATTATAATATATACATGAATGATTACAAAAACAAGCCCGATTCATACTGGAAAGAAAAGCTGACTCCAGAAGAATACCATATCCTCCGTGAGAAAGGCACAGAACAACCATTTACCGGTAAATATTATCTTAATCAAGATACGGGTATTTATGAATGCGGGGCTTGTGGACAACCTCTTTTTTCATCTGACGCCAAGTTTGACGCGGCATGCGGGTGGCCGAGTTTTGATGACCCGATGAGTAAAGAAACCGTCGCACTTCGCGATGATTTCAGTCATGGGACGCACCGCGTTGAGGTAATCTGCAAAAACTGCGGCAGCCATCTCGGACATGTATTTGACGACGGGCCAACAGATACCACCGGAAAACGCTATTGCATCAACTCCACCGCCATCAACTTTAAACCGAAGAAGTAGATTCTATGCACAAAGGAAAGATCTGGATACCCCGTTACGGTAAGGGGCTGTAAAAATACATGAAACTCCGCGGACCATTAGTCCACAGTTTC
>CAZHGF010000142.1:0-1635 GCA_964531945.1 uncultured Gammaproteobacteria bacterium
CCTACGGGTTTGACTTCGCTTCATCACCCGAAATCATATTGCGGTTGTGTTCGCGAAAGCTGTATAAACCCGCGTCCCTTATACTATGCTACCACTTGAAGCACTCGTTACCTATCAATTGAGAGCAGTGACCGAACTTCACGCGATAGCCGATGTAGTAAAAGACCTCGGGTTACTCCCGAAATTACCAGAGGATGCTTGTATCGATAGGCTCATCGGTTTTCCTCCCTCTGTAGATACTATCGACAGGGGCCCAAAAGGTCAATATTGGGATTGGTATGGAGAACAGGCAGTATATGAAGGCTCTGAATATAATGTAATACGTGAAAGCATGCGGATATTAAATCCCAATGCTCAAGATGTAGCGTATGATCTCGGATCCGGCTATGGAAGATGGTGTGTTTGGGGTGCGCTCACAACGCCTGCTCGGTTTAAAGGAATTGAACTTTTCGCCCATCGGGTAGCAGTTGCTCAATCAGTTCAAAAAAAGTACGGTATCAAAAACCTTGCTTTCAGAGCAGGAAATGTCACCGAATCTGCTTACGATGATGGAACGGTATTCTATATGTTTAACCCTTTTTCCCCGACAACCATGCGGAGAGTTGTTAGATCACTCGCGGAAGTCGCAAGCCAGCATCGAATTAGAATCGCTGCATATTGGATGCAGGAGGATAATCCATTATTTTGTCAAGCATGGCTGGAAGAAATATATCATGGAAAATCACGGTTCAAACCACTCCATATATTTGAGTCACGATAACCTCAGCTATCATTAACTAAAAATAAGGACAGGAAGAATCCTGTCCCTATTTGGTTTATAAACTTGGATAAGTCGAATTACTGATCTCCGTATCCACCTCGTCCACCCCCGAATCCACCTCTTCGTGGACCGCGACGATCGCCGCCGTTACCACCAAAAGAGTTTCGTGGTCGTGGAGGTCGAGCTTCTGAGACGACGAGTTTTCGTCCCTGATTATCCTGACCGTTGAACATATCCATAGCAGCTTGCGCTTCTTCTGGAGTACTCATTTCAACAAAACCAAAACCTTTGGATCTCCCACTATCTGCATAGCGGATAACTGAAGCTGAGACGACGTTACCAGCTTGAGAAAAAAGCTGTTTTAAGTCTTCGTCGGTAACCTCGTATAAAAGATTACCAACGTACAATTTTGTACCCATTTCCTATCATTCACCCCCTATCAGTCATGAAACATATAACATGAAGCATGAAATATAAAATGGCTTTTTCTTTAAGAGAGGAATGACAATTGTTAGAAGTCGGGTATATCACACCGTATGTTGCCGTTGCCTTGTAAGTAAGTTTTGAAGCCTTATAAAGCGAAATAGTAAACTAAGCTTATTATATAGTATTTATCTGGGAATGCAAATGATTTTATGCCATGCGCTCTGCGCTGAGTATTTTGCGTTTATTACCGATTGCACAAATCTGCGTTCTGTTCACAGAACTTTTTCTGATTTTCCTCAACCTGATTCTGCATCTGGACATTCCGTTTGCCCATCTCATCCCACTTTTTCCAGAACTCTTCATCCCATTCTTTACTTCCCGGCCTTCCCGGAACCGGAGTTGGGTAACGATAGGTAGGATATCGATAGATGACTGTTGGCTCCACTCTA